>CAZCHS010000004.1:0-90927 GCA_964498725.1 uncultured bacterium
CCACCTGCTGTGCTTCGCTCCACTGTGTAGCCGGACTCAAAATCACAGTTGTCATTCCAGGCCAGTTGAATGGATTCGTCATTGATGGCGGTAGCAGTGAGGTTCGTGGGTGGCGCTATTTGGTGAACAATATTTGTATCAAGATACCCTGAATTATTTTTATCAGCATAAGCATATATACGATAATAATTTGTTTCATTTAACACTGCTCCAGTATCGGTATAGGTTTTGGTGTTTGCATCTACAGTGGCGGTTTGCCAGTTACCGGAGCCGTTTTTTTTATCGATCCTGAAACCGTCGATATTGTTTTCCTGCTGCTGCCAGGTGAGCCGAATGGTGTGGATGTTCTCCTCGGTCAGCGTAAGGTTGGACGGCATCCATTCCGCCGGGTCGTAGTGGCTGGAGTAGGGATTGGTGGCCACCGGGTCTTTGGAGCAGAAATACATCGTAATTGATAAAATGATAACGATTGGAAGGACTAATAATTTCTTCATAAGCATTTATCCCTGGCCTTTATTGATTTTATTTAATATTTCAGCAGCATAGTTTTCGATTTTTGAGAAAGCGAACCACTTTTTGCCTAAATCCTTTAATGAAGCTCCAATATGATAAACAGTTTCAGTATCAATTATTAAAAAGCGATCATGAGACCGGTTTAATTTTTTCAGGACCATTCCGCCATACTGCCGGTTAAATTTTTTGACATCCTGCCGGAGTTGGGTTGTGACTTTATTGGTAAAAATCTCCACTGTCACTTTATCTTGTTTTTTTGCGAAGTTGGCAATCACTGAATCATCGATATAATTATCAATGAGAACAATGGACTCGTTGGCTGAGCGAAGGATATCTGAGACCAGTTTGTGCGCGTCAAATACCTGGCCATCGAAAAACAGGCCCTGTTTTGGAATGATTGTCTTATTATCAATTTTTTTCAGAACCTTTTCAATTTTTTGTTCTGTTTTTATTTGATTGATTTCAAGGTCATCCAGGCGCTGAAACACCTGTGCATTTTTAATGATAAACCGGCGCAAATTGACAAAAGCATTCATAATCTGAATACTGACTTTGATAGCGATGTCGCTTCGCAATATTCCTGACAGCATGGCAACGCCCTGCTCAGTAAAAACATAAGGATTTGTTCTTCTTCCACCCCGGCCTTTTGAGGTCACATTTTGTGACTTCAAAGTTTTTTCATATTCTTTGTCAGTCAATTGAAACCTGAAATTTTCAGGAAACCGTTTGATATTTCGACTGACAGCCTGGTTCAGGGCCTTTGTTTCAACATTGTATAATTGTGCGAGGTCAGCATCCATCATCACCTGCATATCACGAATTGAGTAGATTTTATTTTCAATATCTTTGTCCTGACGGATAATATCTTTTACCATTTTTCTTCCCTGTTTTTGATTACTACCGGTTTGATCTGGCATTGCGAAAATGCGCCTGCCTGATCCAGCTGTACAGTCCAAAAACCACCGGTGCGATGGAGACGGAATAGGATATGTCGCGATACTGATACATATTGTTGCAGTCATCCCAGGCAGCGTCAGCAGCGTCGGTGGTGGTGGCGGCCTGAAAATCTTCATAGTAGTTGTCCCCCTGCATATTGCAATAAACGCCGGCGCCGGCGATCAGGACTGAGGCCATGAAACTGAGACGCTTATTACGCTTCCACTTGTTTTCTTTTTGTAGCATAGAACCGGAATAGGTCTGCATGTTGAAAGTGAGTTTTTCCCGCTCTCCTTCTTTCAGTGAGACCTGCTTTGTCATATCCAGAAAATTACGGTGCTTCAATGTAATGTCGTAGTCACCGATAAGTAATGGCAGCACCGCCGGTGTGGTCTTGTCCGGCACCACTTCATTGTTCACAAAGATACGGGAGCCCATGGTCTTGTCCGCCGGTTGTGAAATAATGGAGAGAGAGGCCATTTTGGGTTCCGGCTTCAGCGTAATATTCTGGTTATCGCCGATTCTGAGGAATATTTCTTTGGTAGCGTCGTAATGCCGGTCCTGCGTGGCTTTCAGCGTATAGCGCCCCGGCTGCAATTGTTCTTTGTATGTTCCTCTGCCGACTTTACGATTGTTGACAAAAATATCAGCGCCGGCGGCCGTGATATTGATGGTGCCAAAGTTCTGGGAGAGCATCAGGATTTTATTGGTGGTTTCACCGTCTTTCACTTCCAGGATTTCTTCCGCCGGATACCATTTGTCTTTGGTAACGCGCACCGTGTATTGGCCGGAAGGCTGAGTTTCATTGCGGTAAGGGGTTGTGCCGGCCTTATTGCCATCAATATAAACATCAGCGCCGGTGGGATCAGAATTGATCACCAGGGTTCCAAAGGCCGGTTGCAGATCATAGGTCAGTGTCTCATCGTCGCCATCTTCCAGGGAAATTGTATACTCCTGGGTGTGATATAAATCTTTTTCGATTCGAATGGTGTGGTTGCCGGATTCCACCTGTTGCCGGCCGATGGGTGAATTGCCCAGGCGTTTATTATCCAGGTAGATATTGGCCTTTGCGGGCGTTGTTTCAATGGCGATATAGGCGAATTTGGGGTTGAGATCAATGGTGGGCACGGTAAGGGACTGCTCTTCTTCCAGGGTAAAAATGGTACTGTTTTCATGGTAAAATTTCTTTTGCAGGGTCAGGTTGTACTGGCCGGGCAACAGTTCATTCACATAGGGTGTCTGTCCCACCATCTGGCCATTGATATAAACATCAGCGCCATTGGGATTGGAATTGATGGTCACCATGCCGCCAAAGACCATGCGGGTCTGGGACTGGCCCTCTTCCAGGTCAATGTTGACAATTTTGTCTTCCTGCAGATTAATAGTTTGGGTTTTGTCCCGGTAGCCTTCTTTGGTGAATTTGAAGTCATACTCACCGGGCGGCAGTTTGATGGAGGTGCCAGTGCCGCGGGTTCGAATTGGCGCCAGGTTGTTGTAACTGACAAAAACATCATTGACATTGAAGCGAAAAGCCAACTGCACGGTGTTTTCAATGGCGCTGATACCGGCTTTGTCCTTGTTGGTCAGCACCATGCGATAGACTGTGGAAGGTTCCAGCCGGGCGGGAATTTCATAGGGCAGTTTAATAAACCCCTGCTTCGAGATTTCCAGGTATTTTGTGCCCGGTGAAACATAGAGCCAGTATTCATACTGTTTCTTGTCCACATTCTCCAACTGGTTGGAATAAAATTTCAGGCCTGACAAATCCGTACTGATCTTGATCAGGGCGCAGAACTCATCATTGACATCTTTTTTGGGATTTGTCCGCGCTGACAGGTCATTGCTGACGATTCGAAAAGACTGCACCACGAATTCGTCCGCTAATAGCTCGGTGGTTAATAAAATTATAAAAAAAATCAACAGAAGACCGTTCCTCATCATTTATCTCCTCATACCGTAATAGTAAAAACCTTATAATAAGATAAATAATCGAAAATAAAAATCAAAGGATTAGGATGGAATAGTATTATGGATTATCCTTTGGCGTGCATTTTTTTTGGAGTGCATTGACCGTGTTGGTGCATGAATCGACACCGCTTCTTCGCTTCGAAGGGCAGGCGGTCGATTCACTCCATAATTATATCTCCAGCAGCTCCCTTGCCTGATTCAATCCATTCTCAGTGATATTTTTGCCGCCGATCAGTTGAGCGATCTCGGTGATCCGTTCCTGTTGGTCCAGCGTCTTGATATAAGTCACGCTGCGGTTATCCACGATCTTTTTCCGGACACTGAGGTGCGAATCTCCCAGGCTTGCGATTTGCGGCAAATGGGTAATACAAAGGATTTGGTGGTTATTGGCGAGGCTTAACATCTCTTCTCCCACAATGCGCGCCACTTGCCCGGAAATACCGGTATCAATTTCATCAAACACCAGCACAGGTATTTTATCGCCGGTGGCCAGAATGGACTTAATAGCCAGCATAATGCGGGAAACTTCACCGCCGGATACAGTATCAACCAGGGGCGTCATGGGTTCGCCGGGATTGGTGCGAATATAAAACTCCACCTGATCCAGGCCGTATTGATCGGAATAATAGGATTGGCCGTCGATTTTGATCAAGCCTTTATCGCTGGGTAGCTTGCTGAGTTTGACTTCAAACCGGCTGTTTTTAAAGCCAAGTTTTGTCAGTTCCTTACCGATTTCCTTTTCAAACTGCCGGGCGGTTTTATGCCTTGCCCGGGATAGGTCCAGGGTCGATTCATGGTAGGTTTGCAACGCTTTGTCCAGTTGCTTCCGGACAGATTGTATATCAAATTCCAAACTGCCGCTTTGATTGAGTTTTTCGTCCAATTCATTTTTGTATTTTAGAATTTCAGCGATGTCCGGGTGATATTTTTTCTGGAGTTTATCCAAGTCGGCAATACGGTCATTGATTTCCTTTAAACGCGCCGGATTATACTCAATATCGGCAGCGGAATTAGTAATATCACCGGAAAGTTCCTGAAACATATACTTTGCCTGTTCCAGGGATTCCAGGTATTCATCAAAATCTTTACTGATATCATTTAATTCACGCAATTGCCCTAGGACCGACTGCACCTGATTATATAACGTCTGATCGCCCTCATAAATAAGTTCAGTTAATTGGCCGGCGATTTCATTGTACCGCTCGGCATTGACCAACCGTTTTTGTTCCTGCTCTAATTTTTCCATTTCACCGGGTTTGGGATTGATCTTATCAATTTCATCGAACTGGAATTGCCAGAGTTCCTGTTTCTCACGATTCAATTGCTGACGGTCTTTCAGGGTTTTCAGTTTCTCCTTTAAATTGTTGACCCTGTCAAACAGCGTCCGGGTTTTCGCCAGCAAATCCCGGTATTGCCCAAAATTATCAAGATAAAAGCGATGGGTGTCAACATTCAGTAATTGCTGATGAGCGTGCTGACCGTGCATGTCGACAATATAATTTCCCACCGTGCGCAGCAAATTAATGGAACAGGGCTTATTATTGATCCAGGCTGATGACCGGCCGGTATCGTATAGTTTTCGCCTCAGTGTCAGCCTGGCATTGTCCATGGGTATATCATTTTCGTGCAAAACCAATGATAATTTTGACGATATTTTTGTATGAATATGAAATTCGGAAAGTATCTCGGAATCGTGGGCGCCGGCGCGAATTTTGGAAATGTCGGCTTTGTAACCTAAGGCCAGGTTGAGAGCGTTGATTACAATGGATTTTCCGGCGCCGGTTTCTCCGGTAATAACATTGAAACCACGGGAAAAATCCACCTCAATATTTTCAATTATGGCAAAATTGGTTATTTTTAATTTACTTAAATTCAGCATGGTCTAATTTATCTGATATTTTAAACATATGAAAGAAAATCAGGCCAATAATTCCACCAATGGCATCAGCAATAAAATCAAATATAGATGAACTTCGTCCGGGTACAAATAATTGATGGATTTCATCGCTGGCGCCGTACAATAAAGTAATTATAAATGCGGTGAACAATAAATTGAACTTGGATTTATCTGTTTCCAGGGCTTTTAAAGCAATTCCTGTGAGGAATGAATAGACAGCAAATTCAACCATGTGAATGAGTTTATCCCAACCCAGGACTGTAAATTTTGGCAGACGGTCAAGGGGATGAGATGAGACGATATATATCAGAGCTGAATAGAGCAGCCAGGGTAATACCAGTAATTTTCGTTTCATAGGCCGGTATTATCAAATTCTTTCAGGACTTTCGGAATAAATTCCAGCAGATCCGTAGCGATCAGCCCCCGAATCCCCACTTCCCGGCGGGCCCTATCCGCGGCATAACCATGGAGCGCCATGGCTGCGTTTACCGCGTCAAATTTTTCAATGCCCTGGGCAATAAAACCGGCAATAATACCGGTGAGAATATCTCCTGATCCGCCGGTTGCCATACCCGGATTACCGGTAGAATTGACAGCAGTATCAAGGTTAGTATTGACGGAAATTGTATGGGCGCCCTTTAGTAATAATTGACATTTATATTCTTTGACAAATTCTTTGGCGTACTTTATTCTGTCGACGCGAATAGTTTCGGCATTGGTTTGGATTAATTTGGCGAATTCGCCGACATGGGGTGTCAAAATAATATTATCATTGTTTTTAAGAAGGTTCAGATCATCATGAAATATTTTGAGCCCGTCGGCGTCAATCACAACCGGTTTATCTATCTGTTGTATTAGTTTTTTACCAAACGTCAGGGCTTCGCTATTGTCTGAAAGCCCCGGACCGAATATGATCACGTCAGCCCAGTCTATTTTTTCCTGCAGCCCTGGCAAACTATCGGGACAAAAGGTTTGTTCACTGGATTCTTTCAACGGCAGTGTCATAACTTCAGTCAATTTAGTTTCCATGATTTCATTAAGACTTTCAGGAATGGCGCATACAACCAGTCCGGCGCCACTGCGCTGGGCCGCCATACTGGACATGTAGGCGGCGCCGGTCATTCCCTTTGAACCACCGACCACCAAAACTTTACCCATCTGATGTTTGTAAGTATCATAGCGAATGTCAGGAAAAATTCTGACCAAATCATATTTATGAAAATAAAAAGTATCGGAATCAAGCACTGTGAAACTTTCATCGGGATATTTGAGATCGGCCAGTATTATTTGACCGGTGTGTTTTGGCCCATCATTATAGAGCAGGCCGCGCTTTAAAAATCCCATGGTAACGGTTTTCATGGCTTTGACAGCAACACCGCTGATTAGTCCTGTATCGCCATTAATTCCCGAGGGAATATCAATAGCAAGAACCGGATGTTTCACGGGATGCTCGATATTATTGATCAATTCAATGGCTTTTTTCATTAATCCTTTGACTTCTCCCTTGATCCCTGTTCCCAACAGCGCATCAATGATAAGATCGGTTTCATGGAGTTTATCCAGTTTTTTAAAATCTTTATTATTATTAATTGTTTCAATGACGACATATTCTTCTTTGCATTTATCCAGGAAATACCTGGCGTCACCGAAAATTTTATCTTCATCACCGATGATCCATACATTAACAAAGGCGCCCATATCCTGCAATTCCGCCGCCGCGACAAATCCGTCTCCCCCATTATTGCCGGTACCACAAAAGACATCAATACGACTGCCGGGGACATGTTTCAAAAAAATTTTCGATTTAATGGTTATAAATTTTCCGGCGGTTTTCATTAATTCCCGCCCGGATATTCCTAACTGATTGATTGTGTAATCGTCGACACGTTTTGCTTCGCTATTTGATAATACATATTCTTTCATTTTTCCACCAATATTGTTGTTGCAGTTGCGATTTCCTTAATATGTGAGATTGATAATTCCAGATCAATTTTATTTGTATATTTTGTCAGTACCTGTAAAAGCAGCACCTCCGGTTTACCATACTTGTCATTGCGGATTTCAATATATTTCAACGGGAAGGATTTCCCCGGAAAAGCGCTCATTAACGCTTTTTGCGTTGCTTCCTTAGCAGCAAATTTTCCGGCAAAGCGTTCGCCGGCTGACTTATATTGCCGGCAATAGATGATCTCTGATTCTGTAAAAACCTTCCGCAAAAATTTATCACCATATTTTTGTATGGATTCTTCGATTCTTTTCACTTCGATAATATCTGTGCCTAACTTCATCACATTCCCTCGTTATTAAAATTCTTAATATATATACAAATTAGAATAGTAATTTTCAAATATGTTCCGGTATTTTATCAAAAAAAAAGAGGTGATCAGAAAACCACCTCTCTTAAAAATATATTTACAGGAATTTTTATTGAACAGATTTCAATTCATATTCTGCTGATTTTTTCCATTTTGGGTCTCTGGCGGCCATTCTAAAGGCATTTTTGGCGGCATCTTTGTCACCTAAACGTCGTTCTGCAATACCCAGTTCATAGAGTGCTGCCGCCCAATTGGATTTCAATTCCAGCGCTTGTATAGCGGCTTTCTTGGCTTTCCGGGCCTGTTCAGCAGCATTGTAAGCGGCTGCTAGCCGGTACCAAACTGTTTCCTTTTCAGGACTGAGTTCTGCAGCTTTCTTCAGGTTGATAATGGCCTTGTCCCAATCTTTATTTTCACTATAGATGACACCCAGATTTTCATAAGGTGTTTCATAGTCGGGCCTCAGTTTAATTACTTCATTATATGCGGGTATGGCTTCGTCATAATTTTTCATTCTGTAATGTATATAGCCGATTTTATCCCAGGCTGACGTGTATTTTGGATTGATTTCAGTGATCTCTCTAAAGGTTGCTAAAGCATCCTGCATTTTATTCATTTTTACATAGATATTGCCTTTGACGGTGTAGGCTTTAATATATTCTTCGTGGATATCAATGCAATTATCCACAGCTTCTAATGCTTTTTGGTAGTTTCTCTGAGCATAATGAGACCTGGCCAGTAAGTAGTGGGCCATATATTGATCCGCATCTAAAATTAAGGCTTGCTTGAATTTTTTCTCGGCGCGGTCGTAAGCCCGGCGCTGGAGCAACTGGTTTCCCTCAGACAAGTATTTTTGCACATACATCTGAGCGGCCTGGGAATATTTTTCTTCTTCCGGTCTCAGTTCCATTGCTTTTTGTAATTCTTCAGCGCCTTCTTTGGCTTTTTCCAAACTCAGTAGAACCTGGGCATATTGGAAATGGCCTTCTGCAAAATTGGGATTCACTTGTAATAGTTCCGCAAAAGCTTCTTCAGCTTCCGCATATTTACCATCCCTTTTGGCGCGAATTGCTTCGGTAACTTGAGTAGCAAAGGAAGCCATTTCATTGCGGACGTCACGGTACTCCTGGTTGCCACGGTCCAGCTCAATTGATTTATCGACAAACTCCTTGGCTTCCTGGATGTAGCCCAGTTTAAAGTAAATTTTACCGGCCATGATCAATGCCTGCGGCAATTCCGGATTATCTTCAACAAATGGTTTGATGATCTCCATTGCTTCCTTATATTCACCGGCATCATATTTTGCCTGCGCATCCTGAAGAACACCATTGGCAAAGCCGATAGAAAAAGTCAGTAAAACCATGCACAGTATTGCAGTGCTTCTGGTGATAAAATTCATATTAAAACCCCTTTTTTTTATTTCTAATCGTCAAATAAGTCGTGCCGAAGACGGGAGTCGAACCCGTACAGGCTAACGCCCACATGGCCCTCAACCATGCGTGTCTACCAATTCCACCACCTCGGCTATGAAAAATCTGAAATCGAAAATTTATTCGTTCGTTTCAGTTTCGTTATTTTCTTCCTGAACACCTTGCGGAGTTGGCAATCCGGCGGCTGGAGCAACCCGTCTGTCGGCTTCTTTTCTGATCACACTTTCAGACTCAGGATTTGTCGGTGAGGACAACATGCTGATCAAAATCGTAATGATAAAGAACGCTGTAGCAAGTGTTGAACTGGTTTTAGACAAAAAAGTTGCAGCTCCTCGGTTACTTAATAAAGAGCCACCTTGTCCGCCAAATGTTCCGGACAGGGCGTCACCTTTACTGGATTGAAAAAGTATTGACAGTACCAGTAGTACTGAATTGATAACGAACAAAATTATTAAGAAAGTATACACGTTATTTGTCTCTCCTGATTATTTTAAATTTTCTTCAACAGTATTGATTATCTCGCTGAAACTATCAACTTTTAAACTCGCGCCACCCACCAGAAAACCGTCAATGTTGTCGCTTTCAATCAGTTCCTTGGCATTGGCAGGTTTAACACTGCCGCCGTAAAGAATAGTGATTTTTTCGGCAATGGCGTTATCAAAAAGTTCTGCAATCATTTTGCGAACTTCAGTATGAACTTCTGATGCCTGTTCCGGTGTGGCGGTTTCTCCGGTACCAATCGCCCAAACCGGCTCGTAAGCGATCAGGCAGTTTTCCAATTCTGATTTGCTCAGCCCTTTACAGGCGGCAGTGAATTGTGTTTTGATCACGTCCAGAGTCTTACCGGCTTTGCGCTCTTCGATTTTTTCGCCGATACAGATGATTGGTTTTAAGCCTTTGGATAAGGCCTGATCGATTTTCTTCCGAATAAGTTCATCATCCTCACCGAAAATATGCCGTCTCTCAGAGTGTCCGAGGATGACATAGCCGGCATTGACCGATTTGATCATATCAGCAGAAATTTCCGAAGTAAAAGCTCCGGAATCTTCAAAATACATATTTTGAGCGCCCACTTCCGCGATGGTATTTTTTAGTTTCTCGTTAATGTTAAAGAGCGAGATATAAGGCGGGCATAATATAACCCCTGTATTTTTGATTTCCAATATTTTTTTAGCGAAGGCTGTTGCGAAGGTATCGGCCTCCTGATAAGTCTTATTCATCTTCCAGTTTGCTGCTACTACTTGTTTGGCCATTGTTCTGTCTCCGGTTATTTAGTTGAAAGTAATGTTAATGGTACCATTTCTTTGCCGCTGATCATTTCCAGGGAAGCGCCGCCGCCGGTGGAAACGTGACTGACTTTGTCACTGAGTTCAAACTTTTTGATCGCGGCTGCAGAGTCGCCTCCACCGATAATTGTGATCGCTCCTGTTTCAGTAATTTCAGCTAATTTGCGGGCAATAAATTCTGTTCCCGCGGCAAACTTTTCAATTTCAAAAACACCCATTGGGCCATTCCACAATACAGTCTTGCTGTTATCCAGGACGTCGCCAAAAATCTTTTCGGTTTTTTCGGCAATATCCAGCCCCAGTTTATCTTTCGGAAATTTATCCATGTCTACGACATCAGGCATTGCTTTTTCACTGACTTCGGAAGCGATAACCGCATCAACCGGCAGATATATCTTACAATCCTGTTCCCGGGCTTCTGCCATAATTTCTTTGGCCAGTTCGAGTTTATCTTCTTCCAGCAAGGATTTACCGATTTCATAGCCTTTGGCTTTCAGAAAAGTAAAACTCATACCACCGCCAATGATCAGGTTTTGGACTTTCGGCATCAGGCTTTTAATGATTTCAATTTTGTCCGATACTTTTGCGCCGCCCAGAATCGCTGTATAGGGTTTTTCCGGAGTTTCCAGTTTGTCGCCGAGATATTTCAATTCTTTTTCCAGCAGATAACCGGCGGCCCGCTGTTCAAAATGTTCCGCGACACCAGCCATTGAAGCGTGTGCCCTGTGACTTGTTCCAAAAGCGTCATTAACATAAATGTCACCCAGTTTTGCCAGTTTTTTGGCAAAAGTTGCGTCATTTTTCTTTTCTTCTTTATAATATCTGAGATTTTCAAGCAGTAGGACAGCTCCGTCCTGGAGTTCATTTGCGACAGTTTCCACTTCCGGGCCGATACAATCAGGAACAAAAGCGACATGGTCAAAATCCTGCTGCAATCTTTCCGCTACCGGCTTCAAACTCAGTTCCGGTTTTTTTTCACCTTTGGGGCGTCCCAGGTGTGACATTAAGATTACTTTTGCGCCGTCGCCAACCAGTTTTTTAATGCTGGGCAGGGCTGCTCTGATGCGAAAATCATCAGTTATATTTTGGTTGTTGTCAAGCGGTACATTGAAGTCCACTCGCATTAATACACGTTTTCCTTTTACATTTAAATCATCAATAGTTAAATAAGCCATAATTGCCTCTTTCTATTTTTAGGTTTCAGTCAACATGTAGTTTACTCTATTATAAATATTTTTTCAAGGATTTTTGAAGGAATTATGATATTGCGTAATATTTTTAAATAATTGGATTTAGATAGTCACAATTCCAATGCAAAGCGTAAGGAAAGACAACTCAATCCGCCGTCAACTTTTCGAAATTCCGACATATCCAGCGCAATGGTATCATACCCAAAAACCTCAATCATCTCCCGGGTTTCAGCAAATCCTGACGGAACCAGTACTTTATCATTAATATTGATACAATTAGCAGCATAGGTTTCACTTTCCGGTACCTTGATGCGATTGAAGCCATCAAACAAAGCGTTTTGTATAAATTCACCGGCCATCACCAGATTGTTATTCCCGATATAAGCAACACCGGATTTGAGATGCAGCATTTGGCTCATGCCCACCATTGCACCATCCAGGCCATAATTTTGCAGGATTGCAATAAATTGTTCAGCCCCTTGTTTATTGGTCCGGCCGGACAATCCAATATAATAGTATCCGTCAACATTCATGACGTCACCGCCATCCAATGTACCGGGTGCTTCAATCATTTCAATCTTACTGTAAAATTGTGCGATCACAGGTGCTATAGTATTGATTTCGGAACAACGGGATTCCGCGCCGGGCCTGGCAATGACAGCGCATTCAGAGGTTAACACTGCTGTGTCTTCAACAAAGGTTGAATCGGGAAAATTTTCATCCGGATCAAGAATTGTTACGGTTAATCCGCAATTTTCAAGAACTTCACAATATTTTTCATGTTGCTGCACGGCCAGTTCATAATTTGGAATTCCCAAACCGGCTTTGGTCAGGCCTTTAATTATATTTTTGCAGGGGCGTCTGGTTATGGCATGAGTAAATTTCATCATATATCCGATCTTTTATAAAAGTTCATAATCCTATTTAACCCGGTCCTTAACAAGATCACCGGGGCTGTAACTCAAAATCCGGTGGCCGGCAATTCGCAATGAAAAATAAGTGCCTATGATCAGCAAAAGAATAAAGACCGGCAGGGAGAGGTTTTTTATATCCAGCAAATTATTAAAATCAATCAGGTCAAAATAAAGGGATTCCGTCTGCATTCCGGTAAATAATCGCCACAGAAAACGGACGAATCCGAGGTAGCCTAGGACAATGCTTGTTACCAGGCTGATGGCCAGGATGCGCATCAGGAATGCCATCATTTTGCGAATATAAAACCGGCTCAATCGCCTGGAAGTTAACCCAAAGGCTTTTAATGATCCCAGGTGAATCCGCTGCTTATACAGATTGATATAAAGATAAAAGAAAACAAATATATTCACGGAAAAAATGGCAAAGAATATTATGGTCCAGGACAAGGCAATGGTGATTTTCTTGACTTTGTAAAAATTGTTCAGCAATTCCACCCGCGCCACATCCAGTGAAATACTGAATTCCTTTAAAAGAAACTCCTTCAAAGCAAATACATTATCAATGGAACTCAGGTTGATGGAGAGTTGATCGTGAATGATCTCGGCTTTGCTGCGATTATCAAAATTGGTGCGGTAGAATTGTGTCATTGCCATTTGGGAAAATTGCGGCTGATCCCGAAGGATTTCAAATAAGCTGTCAATTTCAGCAATGGATAATTGTTCAGCAAAATTTATCTGTAAAATAAAACCATCAGTATAGGCCTGATCATAAGCCTGGGGATCGGATAAAAAAGGATTATGGTACTTAGCCGGCAAATTTGCATTTTTGAAAAACCGGTCCAGTGAATCCAGCACTGTAAAGCTCTTATCCTCATTTACCGGAACAAAAATCAATAATCGTTCTGTCCGGAAAGGGTTAAAAGGCTGGGGATAATTGCGGCTGTGATAAAGTTCATATTTAAAGTAATCGGTGGAAATAAAATCATTGTCCCCCGGCAATTCTGAAACCACGCCGCGAATAGGAATAGGAATGCTTTTTTCAGGATGGTTCTCGGAACTGTAAATCATTTTGACAAAAAGGTCATCCCGGCTGTATCCGAAATCCTCAAAAAAGGATTCCGTAACAATCAAACCAATATCTTTAGCTGATGAAAAGCCCTTCCCTTTTAACAGAAATTTTTCGCTGGTAATTTTATTCAATACTTCATCATCCAAACTGATAGTCCGGCCTTTGATGAACCGGGAGCCCTGCAGTTTTTTATCCTGAATCAATATGGAAAATTGGGAAAAACGGCTGATCTGGGCAATTGAATATTTCTGAAAATTGCCTGGCTCTCTCAGTATATTGATAATTTTATCCGGCTGATAGCGATATTTGTCTGTCAGTTCCACATCCAGCCAGTTGACAAAGGGGTCCGACATCTTCCGGGCCAGGTCCGCTAAACTGCCATTAGCAAATCCAATGGCCAGAAACCCCGCCACCAAAATCAATAAAATCAGCAAGGCGCTGAAATTTAACTTTTTCTTTCCTGAATGGCCGGATTTAATAAGCGAAAATTCATTTTTTGTCCGGTCCCCAAAAAACTTTTCAAACTCAGCTACTGGTCCGGAATCCGGCTGAGTGGATTCGGAAATCTCTTTCTTATCGATTTGATCCTGGATCAGCTCTTCGATTTCGTGTTGTGCACTTTTTTCCGGAATGGCTGTCCGGGATTTTTCATTGTACCAGAGATCATTCTCTTTGTAAAAAACACGGGAATTATCACAAAATCCATTCCGGCTCAAGGCTGCGATTCGATGGGAAAATTCCAGCGCTGACTCAATATCATGGGTGACAATGATCGCTGTGTTTTCTGGATTTTCTTCCACATGGTTTTTGATCAGTTCAAAAACGGTACGGGCATTAAAAGGATCAAGATTGCCGGTGGGTTCATCAGCGAATAGAACCGAATGTTCCCGAAAAACAGAACGCGCAAAAGCGGTGCGCTGCTTCTGCCCCACTGACAATTGATCAGTGGCAAAATCCCGTCGATGTGAAATCTGCACTTCATTAAAAATTTTATCAATATTAATGATATTTTGCTGAGTTTCCGCCGGACTCTTGATAATGGAAGGCAGCATGACATTTTCCTGTACATTGAGATCAGGCAACAGATTTGCCTGCTGAAAGAGGAAACTGAAATTATTACGTCTGACAGCCGCGCTTTTTTCGTCGGAATGCCAGAGTTCCTTTCGATAATCCACTACTTTTTCACTGGTTTTTAACAGGATCTGGTTATCAGCATACTGCGGGTCGGTTTTTGCCGGATTTGTCATTAATCCCAGTAATTCCAGTAACGTGGTTTTACCGCAGCCGGATTCACCGACGATGCAGATGATCTCGCCCCTGGGTAGATTCAGTTCGCGTACATCCAGGACCTGCTTATCGTCAAAATAGCGGGTCAGGTTCTTTATTTTAAATAGATTTTGTTTCATACCTTTTGTCATTTATTGATTAAGGCGACAATCAGATTGCCGCCTTTTATTTCCGGGTTATCTTTTTTAAAAATTACGGCAGCAGGTTTTCATCAATCCAGTAATATGGGCGCTCATTGGACCGGAATCCATAGCGATAATTATGGGAGAAGAAAATATTCTGAATACGGCCGTGCTTTTCCAGTATTTTTGTAATGTAAATATTCAGTTCCCTGTCCGTAAACGTGGCTTCGTTATGAATGTCCTTGAGTTTAATCTCGCCGATCATTGAATTAGTGCCCGGCAGTTCCCATAGTTTGCGATTAATCTGTTCCATGGAAAGATTTTTCAGGGCATCCTCGTTTTGTGTCTCGCCGAGATATTCTTTCAGAATTTCCAGCCAGGTTTCATAAAGGGCTTCACGGCGCTGGCTGCCGCTGGTGGCGGAGCGTAATTTCCGCAGGCATCTTTCCAGGTCACCCAGTTCTGTAGCGTCCATGAGCAAGACTCTTTTCAGCATTGGCTCAGTTTGGCCGGCAACCTTAAAAGAGGTGTAACCCGGCGTATAAACCTGGTATTTATCCACTTTCAGAGTCTCCAGTTCCTCCAGGCTCAGTCCACTCTGCTGAAAAACCGCCCAGATACCTTCGGCAAAAGGCAACGTGTAAAAATCATTGGCCTTCTGTTCATTACTTTTTATATCAGCGGCGTTACCTTTATTTTCAAAGCCTTTGCCATCGACAATACCATTCAATTTTGCAATCAGACTGTCATTGCTTGTGTCCACACCCTTGATGAACTGCTCAATTTCCGTCTGAATTTCTTCCTGGTTCATCTGGGTATTCGCACTGAGACCGATCACCTTTGCGCCCAGCGGTGACTGGGTAAGATTAAATTTATTGTCCTCTTCCTTCCAGGCCAGGTCACCAAGATCATAAAGGTCCTGATATTTTTCCGCCAGAATTTTTCTGTATTGAGTGGCCGCAGAATAGGCGATGACTTTATTTTGCTTGATAAAAGCATCATAGGCCTTGGACAGGGATGAATTATGGGCCTGAATGGCAATGAAATGACAATATTTTTCTGCCATCAATGCCGCAATTTCATTGGCAGTCCGTCCTTTTTGATCGGGATAATGGTTGCCGGCATCACCGATCAGGATAACAACATTGGTTTGATCTTTGTCAAGTCCCAGGGAACGCAATGCCGTTTCCAGTCCCAGATACATGGATTCATAATAGGTATTATTGTTGAGGTCCCGGGCTTCAGCAGGATCAAAGAAATCCTCAAAACTTTGTGTGGAATTAAACCCCAGAGTTCGCACCTGACGCGCCCGGCCTTCGGAATAATCACGGTAGATCACGCCGGCAAAATCAATGGAGTTTTCACCGTATTTGCCACGGTATTCTAAATTCAGTTTTTCAGCTGAGGATTTGACCGCGCCAGACACCGCCTTAAAAACACCTGCCATGGATTTAGTGCCATCCACAACAAATACGATTTTAATATTGCGCTTATGGGCAATCTGGCTGTCGATTTTGCGTTTCATTTCCGCGATCTTTTGATTTTCTTCCGCCAACAATTTGCCTTCTTTTGTATAAATGTCTCCCATTACACCGGTAGTGATGATCTCTTTTTGTTTCTCGTCAGCGCGTAATACCGGAAAACGGCGCCATTCTCCGATTAACCGGGTGGTGCTGAGGGGATCATTATTCCAGATCACTTCATCCTGGTTAAATTCCATGTCATTACGATAAATTTTTGCTTCCGGCTTATGGGCAAAAAAGGTAACCTTCCGGCCATTTTTCCGTTGCTCAACGGCTTCTTCTTCCCAATTGGGCTCCACGGCCAGTCGATTGAACCAGAAAATTGCGCGGCTGCGGGGTACCCAGCCTTTCATCACTTTGCGTACGGTTGTTGGCCCGAAAAAGCTGTTTTTCCCCAGCAGTACGGATTGGCCGTCTTCGGAAATTTTATAAATGTAGAAAAACTGGAATAACTGTGATTCTTCACCGGTTAGATGAGCATTGACTTGCGGGCCCTTGCGAAATTTAACAATATCCGGGGAGTCATTTTCGTTTTTACCTTTCAAATGCTCGACAGTGTTGAGAATCATGGCTTTGCGATTGATCTTGCCTTTCATGGTTACCAGGTCATGGCTCCAGAGCAGCATTTGGGATTTATTGACCCAACCGTAATCTTCCGCCGATTCGCTGAATACTGTTTTATTAAAATTATCATCTTTAATTATGTGAATGTAATCACCCTCTTCTTCGTAGACAAAAAAATTGTCCAGGTAATGAATCTTCTGGAAGGCTTTTTCCGGTTTTGAGGTAAGGTAAGTCTGGTTATCATCGCGATCGGAATAAACTTCCCAGGGAATATTCATTCGCTCGCTTTCATCCACTTTCGCCAGGTCCGGTTTCAGGTCGTCATTCGCCGCCGGCATCTGGTATTTGATCGGCTGATTGAGGGGTTTTTTACCGGTGACATTTTCCGCCACCAGGTTTTGTGACCATAACAGGATAAGTAATAGCGGAAATATATTATGAAATACTTTCATTTGTCCTCCGAAAGTGATTTAAATTAATTGAACATTAATATTATTGTTTTTCAATTGTTTTATAAGCGTTGATTGTCTTTTGCTTTCATTAATAAAAATGACAAGGTTATTATTCTTGATTCCTAACTCCTCTATTTTATCAACTAACTTGTTGGCGGCGAATTCCAAACGTTCCACATTGTCATCACTCAAAAAGATATAATACCGCGGCGCCAGTTTTGTTCCATATATTTCCTCATCATTCAAATTGGCATTGTTGGCAAATTGCTTGAAATTTTGTGTAAATTGTCCGATGGATTCCAGCACATTGCTGGTGCGCGGTACCAAGCGATAAATTTTATTGGACACAGCAATAATATTGTCAGGGTTGGAGTTGAATATTTTTTCATAGCCATTGGTTACATAGAGAAAAATACCTTCTGATGATTCTTTCTTTTTATTGACCCATTTTTCAAAAATCTCCGGTGTGATCTGACCCTGGCTGATATCATATAAAATGGCCGGAAACTCACGCATTCTCTCTTTGAACATCAGGTCATAATAGCCGGGAGATTCCACCACGAGTGTGTCAATCATATTGCCCTGTTTATCAAATATCGAAATACTTCCTTTTTTGCTGAAAATATTGATAGGGAATTCAATATTATAAAAAGAAATACCCTGTTTCAGTTCCATGGATGAATATTTTTCTTCCAGTCCGTATTGATTCTCTATATAAACATGTCCCGGTTCAAACATTGTTTGGTCCAGGTTGACAAAATTCAACCGCAGCATACTCTTCTGCAATTTTAATTTTACTGTTTTATCCTGTATATCGATCAGTTTTTCCTGATAATTTTCATAACCGGGAATATTAATACTGATGCGGTAATCATCCATATGAACCTGCGGCAGGGTTGGAATCTTGATTTCCAGCAGATCGGGTCTTCCCTGTTCGGAGATATAGCGTGAATCAGTTAACTTTTTATCTTTGAAATAGACCTCAATATTGGCCAGGTCGTCCCGAATGAAGGGGCGGAATTTATCATAATCCCGGGGATTTTGTCGTAATAGGGTGACCGGTACTTTGTAACTTTTCGGCTCCATTTCCAATACTTTATTATTTTCTAAATAGGTGAATTTCCAATGATCAAGCGTACCGGAACGGAAGTCGTATTTTTCCGCGTGTTTCAAATATTTTCTGGGTAATTTTGCGATTTCCCGGCCATCTTTTTGTATAATGGGATAATTTTTATCCGCAATGGTTACGGCCTCGACAATTTCAGAAACTTTTATTTCCGGATAATCCTGATTTGCCACGACACGAACCTCAGGTTTATAATCAGTATCCAGTTTAACTCCGACTTTTTGTGAACAATTCGCCAGAAAAAATAACGTCACTAAGACCAGAAGGGTTATTTTTCTCATTTAATTTTCTCCACTTTCAAAATATCCAATAATTTTTCTTTTAATCAGGACTACAAATTTAACAAAATGTTAATAGATTTCATAGGTAAAATGAATAATCAATCCTTCATGTTAAGGTTTAAAACGAAGAAGAAATGAAGTTTGTTCCGCGGTAACTACTCAGGTATGTTTTAGCCTCCTGTAACAGACAATTCTCCCGATTTATCGGGATCTGTTTATCTGCCATTTTTATAAAAACCGGATAATAGGAATTATCCTCTACAGTAAGAAAGTACCTGAGTAGTTACGTTCCGCGAACCTAAAAACCTTGCGAATGGTTCCCGATTGGCATCGGGACAAGTTCATCTTCGCAAGAGTTGGTGCATGTGGGCAAGAACACCATTTTGAAAGGTGATGTTTTTTTTATTTATTGCTATAAAAGTTGAGCTGTACTTTGAAAAAAGCCGGATCAGGCTCTAATTCCGACATTCCAACCTGCTCAAAATTGGCCGCGTCATCACCGATTTCAGTCAATTCCATTGTAGTGGATTGTTGATGCCAGCTACCGGAAATACCAAAAGAATTGGCAATCCGCAGTTCCACACCGCCGCCATAGCGAAATCCCCAGCCCTGGTAAAACACCCCCCCAATAGCTTCATCATCATATTTAGCATCCACTACCATAAAATTATAGTTACCACCAACCAGCAAAAAGGGATTTACAACTGTATTATCAAAGAGGAATAATTTTAGATCCAGGCCGGCCTGCCCCAGCCCATAGGTAATATCAAGGGTAGCATACTCATTAAAATTGGCATAATGTTGATCATTATCTTCCATTGTGTTGATTAAAATTCCCAAAGAAAAATCCAGAAACACATTTCCAAACAGTTGTTGTCCGGAAGATAAATTCAATCCATGAAAACTTTTCATTCTATCAGTAGGCGCGGGAGTCTCGAGATCGTTAAACAATGTATTTCCCATCGCAATATTTTCATTTATCTGCAGCAGGTGCTTATTTAGTTCATCAACCTCAGTAGCGGCGAAATAACCAATGCGAAAAACATTATATTTTACTGATTTTGGCTTTTCTACTTTTTTCTCAATTCTATCAGAAATTTCCGGTGTTTTTTCCTCTTCTGACGGTTTTTGTGTTATAATCGGTTTTTCCCCGGTTCGTTCCATCATGACTGAAATCTCATACCGTTGTCCCGGCTCTATAAAATATATTTGTGAAAATGGCTTATACTGCTCTTTACTTACTTTGATGAGATATTTCTCATTTGGCGCCAATTCCAGTTCCAGAGGAGTAATTCCCCTAAATTCATTATTAATATAAACATTGGCATTAGCCGGTTGGGATTTTACGTTAAAAATTCCTGATTTGTCTTCTTCAGTCAGGAATTCAGGCACTCCTTCCTCAACCTGGCAGAGTTGCCTGGCTATTGCCGGAATGGCTTTCGTAAGCACCATGCCCAATGTTCCTTCCATATCAACAACCGCTGTTAATTCTATCCGGCTGGTTTCCATATCAATGATTCGAGCGCTGACTGTATAATACTCACCGACTTTGCTGACGGAGCCGGCCACCATCTTCGCCACACCGATCATGCGGCCGATCTCAATGGCGCATTCATCGGAAGTACAGTCTGAAAGTTGAAATTGCATCTCATCTAAAATAGAATTCATCTTCTGCCGTTCCATGACTTCAAATTTATCATGTTGAAAAATCTCCAGCCGCAGGCGGTCTGTCAATGCTTTGGCTTCGCTTTCGGTAACGCCATTATTATCTAACTGTAATACTGCGATACCAATCTTTGGCTCTTCTGTATTTTCCTTAAATTTGTCATTCTCCTGTGCTGAAACTGAGGAGCATAAAAATAATAATATCAGAGATAAAATTTTTGTCAAGCGTAACATAGTGACCTCACCATTAAATTTATTATAAAATAGTTTATATTTTTTAAAATTTAAAGTAGAAATAGTGACTATTGCAAAATAAAAAAACCTCCGAAGTCTCTTAGACTTGGGAGGTTTTAAATCTCCAAAGTCTTGTTTATTCTGGTTAACCAAAAAGTTTAACAAGGAATGACTTGGGAAGTTTGTATCTCCGGCTAGTTACTTAAACCTCCCGGGTTTTATAAACCCCGGAAGTTTTGTTACCTTACAAAATCCGCTTTTAGCTTCTCCACCGATTCATTGTAATTTGCATAAACATCTTTTGTTAATTGTTGTAGATAAGTAATTCTGCTGCGGGATTTTGTCATATAAAACTTAAAGATTTCCGCTTTTTCTTTATAGTCCTCAGCAATAGGTAAAAATAATATCAGACGATAAAGAATTGAAACTACTTCGGTAATATAATTGGCAACATAATCAAATAATTCTTTGTTTTTCTGTTCTTTTACAAACTCTAACAATTCATAGTAACTATCGATCCATTGAACAATTTCCTTATGTTCAGTAGAGAGTTTTTCAGCGCTAAAATTCCTAAAGCCGGCAAAATCTTCATGCATAACATCGGCTCTGATACCGGCAATGGCCGCCACCACCTGAAGTTGTGTGGTGCCTTCGTAAATGTTCGTGATTCGCGCGTCTCGGGATAATCGCTCCACCGGAAAGTCTTTCATATATCCGCAACCACCGTGGATCTGTACCGCGTCGTAGGCCACATCATTAGCCACTTCCGTGATAACAAATTTTGCCATTGGTGTCAGGAAATCCGCCATGGCCTTGGCTTTTTTCATTTCCTGCTTGACTTTTTCTCCTTTGGCTTCTTTGCGTTCATACATATCCATGTAATCAACTGCCAGAGAAGTTTTGTATAATAACAGACGTGATGTTTCGATTTCCGCCTGCATATTTTTCAGCATCTGGTAAACCGCCGGCATCTGAACCAGGGCTTTGCCGAATTGCTCGCGTTCATTAGCATATTTCACCGCTTCTTCATAGGCTGCTTGTGCAACCCCCAGAGCCTGGGCGGAAACCGCCAGACGTGCGCCATTCATCAAAGACATGACATACTTGATGAGCCCGAATTTTCTGCGCCCCACCAGTTCACTTTCCGCCATGTTGAACTGCAATTCGCAGGTGGGGGATCCGTGAATGCCGTGTTTGTCTTCGATACGCCGGACAATCATATTATCGTCCCGATAGCGTTCGTAAAGGAACATACTCAAGCCGCGGCCCCCTTTGGAGCCTCTTTCTGACCGGGCCAGCACCAGAGAAACTTCACCGGAACCATTGGTGATGAATCGTTTTACACCATCCAGATACCATTTCCCGTCTTTTTCGATGGCTTTCAGTTGGACCGCCTGCAAATCCGAGCCGGCGTCGGGTTCCGTCAGAGCCATGGAACCGCTGACTTCACCTTTACAAAATTTTGGTAAAACACGGTTTTTCTGTTCTTCATTACCAAACTTAAAAACCGTCACAGCGATATCCTGCAGACCAAAGAGATTCATCAAACTGGCATCGGCCTGGGAAACCATCTCAACAATCACATTATTGACGGTAACCGGCAGATTCAAACCGCCATATTTTCTGGGCAATGTACCGCCAAGATAGCCGGCCTCACCGAGAACTTTCATATTTTCCTGGGTTTCCGGCGCCCAGCTGACAACGCCATCTTCAAGTTTTGCGCCCTGAAGATCAACAGCTTCAGAACGGGGCCAGATGAAATTGGCACAGATATCACCGGCATTTTTCAGGACCATGTCATAATAGTCGTGAGCTTCCTGCTCGTTACTAATGGATCCATCACCCTGAAAATTATCTTCCAGATCTGTGATGATTTCAGATATATCAAACTGTTTTAAGTAAAATTCTCTGCTTTTATTATAAAAATTATCAGACATTATTCTTCCTCCCTGAGCATTTGGATCATTTTGGGGATCACATCTTTCACATCACCGACAATTCCTTTGTGGGAAATGTTGAAAATCGGCGCATTAGGGTCCGTATTAATGGCGATGATCTTCATGGATTCTTCCATACCGGCACGATGCTGAATCTGTCCGGATATTCCCGCTGCAATGTAAAGTTTAGGCCGTACAACCGATCCGGTTTGGCCGATCTGGCGTGCTTTTTCCGTATAGCCGAAATCCACTGCCGCGCGACTGCCGCCAACTTCCGCATCCAGCAACGCTGCCAGTTTATGCAGCATATCAAAATTTTCCTTACTGCCGACGCCGGCACCACCGGCGATGATCACATCTTTGGAATCAAAATTCACAGATGATTTTTTCGGTACTATGGAAAGAAATTCGTTTTTTATCCACTCTTCGGTAAAATCAACATCGGCTTCCTGCATAATGCCTTTTTTATCCAGTTTTTGTTCTGGTAATGGCATCACACCTTCACGCACTGTTGCCATCATAGGACGGTGGTCCGGTGTTACAATCGTCGCCAGAATATTGCCGCCAAAGGCCGGCCGTACCTGGAAAAGGGACTTGCCCTTATCTTCTTTGCGGTATTCCAGATCATCGATAAACAACTGTGTACAATCGGCTGTCAAACCTGTTTTCAGAGAAGATGCGATCAATGGCGCAATATCACGGCCATTATGGGTCGCGCCGAACAGAACGATATCCGGTTTTTCCTGTTTTATAATTTGTTCGATAATATTTTTGTAAGCAAAAGATTGAAGATTTTTCAGGTTCTCATTGGTATAATAAATGAGTTTATCCAGGCCGTTCTGGAACAGTTTATCGGCATCTTCCGGTAGTGAATCACCGACAAACACACCGATGACTTCGCCATGAAATTCTGCCATCATTGTAAAGGCTTTGTAGGCCAGTTCCAGGCTCACAAAACGGCATTTATTGGTTACGGGATTTTTTTCAATATAGACAAGTGTTTTCATTAGTTGGCCTCAGTGTATTCTTTCATTATATCATTGATCAGCATTTTGATACCGCTGTCATCGGCATTGAACATTTCCAGGTCGCCACCGGTCAGGGTAATGCTTTTGATTTTTTTCACTTTCGTCGGGCTGCCGCCAAGTCCGCATTTTTCCAGTTCCAATCCCATATTTTTGGTATTAAAGACCGGAATGATCAGTCCCTTTGCCCTGGCGTGTTCCAATTCATCAGGAGAAAAATTTTCTTCAATATCACATTTGAAGTAATGGTGCATGTTGAGGCAATTGGGATAGCCCGGCTCATTGGCCTCTTCAGTCACTGTGAGCAAGACCGGAAATTGTGATTTTATCTCTTCTGTCTGGACTTCACCGTCCCGCTCAACAATTACATAATCATCTGTAATTTCTTTTAATTTGGAAACATAAGTAAGTTGGTTGAAGCCCACCTTATCAGCCACCTGCGGGCCTACCTGGGCGGTATCACCGTCAATGGCCTGGCGGCCTGCGATCACCATATCCACTGCACCGATTTTTTTTACGGCTTCCGACAGTACATAGGATGTCGCTAATGTATCGGCACCGGCAAATTTCGCATCAGAGACCAGCACCACTTTATCAGCTCCAAGATAGAGTGAATGTTTGAGAATCTCTACAGCGCGTGGCGGCCCCATTGTTACGACATGCACCTCTGCTCCGATTTTTGATTTTATATCCAGCGCCATTTGTAATCCGTTCAGATCTTCCGGATTAAAAATGGCCGGTAATTTGCCTCGATTAACAGTTCCGTCTTCTTTCATTGCCTGCCCGGTAATATTGGCAGTATCGGGAACCTGTTTCGCTAAAACAACGATTTTTTTCATTATTTCCCCTGATAGTATGGCCACAGAGAACACAGAGAAGGAAAAATTATTTGACCGCTGATCGCACAGATTATCGCAGATAAAATATGAACTATCTCCGTTTATACTCTGCGCCTTTTACGATCTTGCGTTAAAATTTCAGTGTTTATCAGTGTTGATCTGTGGCGTATTATTTTATCTTTATTGTCAAAAAAATTAATCGGTAGTTTAAGGATTATTAAAGATTAAAATCAACATTTTAGTGGTTTTTGTCAGAAAAAAACTGATTGCTTGCCAAGTAATTGTACCTGAAAACTATCAGATTATTTGAAAGGCGTAAAAAAAATTGACTTAACTGATCTTATAGCCGACACCGCGGACATTGACAACAAATTTTCCGGCTGGCCCTAATTTTTCCCGCAGATTTTTTATATGCACATCAATCGTCCGGTTCACCACAAGCTTATCATCACCCCAGAGTTTCGCCAGCAGGCGATCGCGGGAGTAGACAAGTCCGGGTTTTTCCGCAAAAATGCGCAACAGCTTAAATTCCGTGGCTGTCAATGATACCGGCTTATCTTCTACTGTGACTTCATATTTTTGCAGGTCGATTTTGAGGATATTTTCAATTGTTATGATATTGTTGGTTGTTGTTTCTGTGCTTCTTCTTAATACAGCTTTAACTCGGGCCAGAAGTTCGCGAATAGAAAAGGGTTTGGTGACATAATCGTCAGCCCCCAGTTCCAGTCCCAGCACCTTATCGAATTCATCATCTTTCGCTGTCAACATAATGATGGGAAAATCCACGCGCTTTACATTACGCAAATATTTACACACATCAATGCCGTCAATATCCGGAAGCATCAGGTCCAGGATTAAAAGATCAGGACTTTCATTTTTCAGCATTTTATAAAGGTCTTCGGCATGGGTAAATTTTCTCACCATATACCCGGATTTTTTTAACTGCAGCGATACCAACTCCAGAATATCCGGTTCATCATCAACGACTGCGATTAATTTACTGATACATGACTCCTGTTTTAATATTACATTCGTTCCGGCGCCGTGACACCGATTATCTTCAGTCCGTTAACCATAACAATGCGGGTGGCTTTGGCTAAGGCCAAACGCGCGTTGGTTAATTCCATATCCTTGGAAACTACCTGGCATTCAGAATAAAATTTATGAAATGCAGAAGCCAGTTTTTGCAGATAATTGGATATTTGCTGGGGTTCCAACGATTGCTCACATCCCCTAACCACATCATTAAATTCCGATAAAACATACATCAGGTTTAATTCTTCTTTGGTGCTTAGCAGTGATCGGTCGCAATTATCGGAATAGTTGATTTTCAGTTTATCGGCTTTACGAAAAATACTGGAAATCCGCGCGGTCACATACTGCAGGTAGAAAACCGGGTTCTCATCCCCTTCGGTTTCAGCCAGTTCCAAATCAAAATCCAAATGAGAATTTGCGTTTCGCATGATAAAAAAGTAGCGGACCACATCCTTCCCAACTGTTTCGATCAATTCATCCAGGGTCACAAAATTGGCCTTTCTGGTGGACATCTTGACCTTTTCGCCGCCGCGGGTCAACGTGACAAACTGATGAATAACCACTTTGATCCTGTCCACGTCATACTTAAGCGCTTTCAGGCCGGCAAGCACATCAGGATATGTGGCATGATGATCAGCCCCAAAAACATCAATGATCTGATCATATCCCCGTTCATATTTTGTGCGGTGATAGGCAATATCCGGTAACCGGTAGGTGGCTTCGTCAACAACACTTTTCCAAAGCACGCGATCATTTTGCACTCCATAATCCGTGCCTTTGAACCAAATCGCGCCATCTTTTTCATAGGTTGCACCGATTTCCTTGAGCTCCGCCAATATCTGGTCAATTTTGCCTTCGTCATAGAGTGTTCGTTCGTTATAATATTTGTCGAAATGAATTTCCAGGGTCTTTAGGGTGGATTCGATATCATCAAAAACCGCTTGTTCGGCTGATTCCTTAAAAATATCATTTTCCGGATCATTGAGAAACTTATCGCCATGCTTATCGGCAATTGTTTGTGCGATTTCCCGAATATATTCTCCCTGGTAATAATCTTCCGGCATGGGCTCATCACTGCCCAGAATCTGTTTGTACCGGTGATAAGTTGAAAGGCCAAGAATCCGCATCTGCCGACCGGCATCATTGTAATAATATTCCCGGTCAACACCATAGCCATTCCATTCCAGGATACGCGCGATACAATCACCGAGAACAGCCTGACGGCCATGCCCGACAGTCAAAGGACCGGTGGGATTGGCGCTGACAAATTCCACCTGTACTTTTTTGCCTTTGCCCAATTCAGATTTGCCGAAGTTGTCCGGGTCTTTCAAAACCTCATTAATGACTGCTTGTAATGCTTTATCTGACAGGAAAAAATTAATAAAGCCCGGTTTCTTGATCTCGATTTTCCGTATAAATTCATTTTCTGCCGGAATTGCTTCCACAACTTGTTCCGCGATTTTCATCGGATTATTGCGAAGTTTCTTTGTCAATGTCAGCGCGAGATTAGTGGCAAAATGACCGTGGTCGACCCGCTTTGTGCGTTCTACATGAATGTTATCATGTTCAATTTCCATTGAATTCAGGGCCTGTTGTAACAACTCAGTAATCTTATTTAGCATCTATTCCTCAATTTTTAGTGGGAATTTAAAATTTCTTCACATTTTTTACAATGAAATAAAAAGGTTGAGGTTGAGATTGAGGTTAAGGCTGAGGTTAAGATCAGGAAAGCGGATACCCAATGCTCTCAAACTGACCGATCACTGATTACAGATCACCGATTATATAGCGTCGACATCCTCATATTTACCAAGAATCTCAGACTCCTGAATAAACAAGTATTCTTCGCCATCTTTCTCAAATTTAGTTCCGGCAAATTCTTTGTAAATCACACGATCGCCAATTGATATTTGTTCTTTGGCGACGGCAGAAAGAGCCACCACTTCACCTTCATTGGGCTTTTCTTTGGCAGTATCGGGAATAATGATGCCGCCGGTTGTCTGTTCTTCTTCTGTTGGAGCTTTAACTAACACATAATTATTGACAGGTTGAATTTTCATTGTTTTACTTCTCCTCTATTTTGTATTTATTTCAAGTAGTTCATTAATTCGCGCACGGTCAAATCCGACAATTATTTCACCGTCAATATCGGTTTGCGGGACACCGGTTTGTCCGGTTCGTTGCTGCAGTTCCCGGGCCGCATTGGGGTCTGCCGCCACATCAACATCAGTAAAGGAAACTCGATTTTTCCTTAAATAGCTTTTCAGTTGATTACAATAAACACAAGTTGGCGTGGAATAAACAGTGACATTGGGTTGCGCCACCTCTTCCCCATGTTCATTTAAAATTGGCGCTTCCTGAAACAGCATTTCGTAATAAGATTTCTTTTGTTTTCCATAAATCACATTATAACTGGCATTATTGCGAATCACCAACAGCGCCGGTACGGAATCAATATTATATTCCGGATGTATGGTTTTTACTTCACCGGCATTGACTGTGTAAATCGGAACGTCTTTGTAATCTTTCTGCAACCCTTTGAATATCTCCAATGCTTCGAGACTTTTTTGTGATTTGTCAGTGTAGAATAAAACCAGTTTCAATTTTTCATCACTTTTTAATTGTTTTATTGTTTTAACCGCTTTCATTGTTTCAAATTTCTCCATATAAAATTTTTGATAATTGATCTTTTGGATGGTTGTTTGTGGTACAAGGTTACAAATTATTCTATATGGAAAAACAATTGCGGATTTATATAAAACCACAGAAATTTATTATAGCCTGAATTATTCATGAATTTTCAATTTTTTAAAGGAAAGCGAATAAAATTAACAAGTTATGGAAAAAAATAATTAAAAGAGGAATTGTAAAATTCATAGAATGATATTCAGGCTAATCCCGATAGTTTCCACAGGAAACGGATCGGCGCGAAGCGGGAGGCTGTCCCAAAAGGTATAATCTGTCACTCTGAGCTTGTCGAAGAGTGACTTCGAAGTGACGCTTTCTCCTCTAAAACTGTCTACTTCGACAAGCTCAGCATGACAGTAGAGTTGGGCTTTTGGGACAGCCTCAGGATAGAATCAAAGCCTATTCAACAGCAATTGACTTATCACTAACTGCAAATTTATTCCCACCCATGTGGTGAATCATTTGCAATCCATTACTAAAATCCCACTGATTATCTTTCCAGCAGTCTTCCCTGACCTCCGATCTCAAAATCTGTGCAATGAGCAATACTGAACTTCCCATATCCTCAACTTTCGATACTCTGCATTCCAGTCTGGCAATCGCTTCTGCCAATAATGGCGCTTTGATTTTCCCGGCTTTTTGTCTTTCTAGGCCAACATAATCGAATTTGTCATCAATTTCAGAACCACTGACCTTGCCGGCTTTAATCACCTGTTTTGCAATTGAAATATCCGGTATATTAAACCCAAATTCACCGGTTTCATTGATAAATGAGTAAGAGTAATGTCCCTTTCCGGCCAAAATCGCCACCATCGGGGGTTCCTTGCGCAAGGGCATATTCCAGGCCACAGAAAATAAATTATCCTTTCTGCCATTCCCTACACTGATCACAGCGACACTTCCCGGTGTGATCAGACGGTGAGGATTTTCAATTTCAAGATATTGTTTTGAAGTCATTTTTTCTCCTTTTATAATAGATGTGCTTACCAATTACAAGATAAGAGCCGGTGATGCAAACTCGCAAATTTTATTTTTTTACAGGCACTCTGATTCAATTTAATATTTAATGATGGTTTCTTTTAAACGGAATAACTGCATTATTCATAAAAATATAAACAATATCCGCTTCGCGCCGATACGTTTCCTTTCATCAAACAGCCAAAAATGCTATTTGTCAGGAGTGAATGTTCCAGCGGAAACTATCGGGATTAATCTGAAATTGACTTGTTGCCCAAAATAATCAAGTTTTTCCTTTGACTTTAGAAATATTTTTGCTATTTATTAAGGTTTAAATATAGAATAGGCATGAATCAAAACGTTGTGATATTACTTGCAGAAGACAATCCAGGACATGCGAAACTAACCAGAAAACACCTGAAACGCGCCGGATTGAAAAACACCATTATTCACTTTAACAATGGCGAAGAACTGCTCAACTTTCTTGATAAAAACGGTGAATACCCGAATTCCCCGGAAATCGAACAGAGCTATTTTATTATAATGGATTTAAAAATGCCAATAATCGATGGGTTCAAAGCTCTTGAACTTTTGAAAAGCAATAACACTTATGCCGTCATTCCGGTAGTCATATATTCGACCAGTGATGACCCGCTTGAAATTTATAAATGTTATCAGAAAGGCTGCAATGGATATGTCGTTAAACCGGTACAATCCAAAGATTTTGCCGATTTTTTAAAAAATTTAGTCAGTTATTTGAAAATTATTCAAATCCCTGTAATCAACAAAAACCTGGAATAACAAAATGATTACTTTACAAGAAAAATCCACCTTTAAAATCCTTATTGTTGAAGATGACTTTGGCCTCAACAAACTAATCAAACGGAAACTGGAGCGCCAGGGCTTGAACTGCCTGCAAGCACATACCGGCCGGGAAGCCATTGAATACTTAATGAACAATGATGAAAAATATCTGGTATTAATGGATTATCTGCTCACTGATATGAATTCCATTGAAATGATCCTAAGCCTGAAAGACAATGGCCTGGAATACCCTTTTATAGCAATGACCGGACGGGGCAGCGAAGATATTGCCGTTGAATTGATGAAATTGGGGGCCCGCGATTATCTCATTAAAAATGAGGAATTTCTCAACGTTTTACCCAATGTGGTAAAAAAAGTGCTGGAAAATATTATCAAAGATGAAAAATTACATGCTGCCGAGGAAAAAATACATTTTCTGGGTTCCATCACTCAGCAAACTACCGACGCCATTTTTGCCACCGACCTGGAATTCAACATAACTTACACCAACCGGGCCGCCAGCCAATTATACAAATATACGCAGGATGAATTTTTAGAAATGAATATTCAGGAAATCATTCCCGGCGAATTTCTAGTCCAAAATCGATATGAAATGATCAAAAGCACCCGGTCGGAAGGTTACTGGGAACATGAAGAGGAACATCAGAAAAAAAATAAAATGGAATTTTTTGCCAATATCAAGGTTTCTCCGCTTTTTAGGGACGACCTTTTAATCGCTTTTATATTTATCATTCGCGATGTCACAGAACGTAAAGAACGCGAACAGGAACGGGAAAATTTAATCCGGGAGTTAACCGCTGCTTTGAACCGTATCAGAACTCTGGAAGGCCTGATACCAATCTGCGCCAGTTGCAAAAAAATCCGTTCTGATGAAGGATATTGGGAAGATGTGGAGGTTTATATTCGCAACCATTCCAAAGCTGATTTCACCCATGGCTTATGTCCCGATTGCACGAAGGAAATGTATCCTGATATCTATCAAAAATTGAAGGATAAAGGAAAACTGTAATAATCTGCAGATCATAATTCATATTAAACCAAATTTTTTAACAAAATTTATTTTTCAATTGAATTTGTAACATATAATTTTCATAATTGTAATACAATCATTTTAATCTTTTGATTTTTTATTGAAATGCTTAATTTTCAGGTTAAAATAATTTTAACACTATGAATATATTTGAAAGGAGCACAAAATGCCTGTTGTAAATTACAAACAATACAAAAGAATGTTAGACAGAGCTCAGGAAAATAATTTTGCCTATCCGGCAGTTAACGTCGCCAATATGGAAGGCGCCAACGCGGTGATCGAAGGATTCGCCAAAGCCAACAGTGACGGTATCGTGGAAATATCTCCCGGTGGCGGAAAACACGCATCCGGCCAGTTGAAAGATGAAGTACTGGGCACGATCTCAATCGCTGAACATATTCACAAAATCGCAGCCAAATACGATGTGAATATTGCCCTGCATACTGATCATTGCCCACCGGAAAAAGTTGACTCTTTTCTGATGCCCTTGATTGAAGAAACCAAAAAACGTCGCGCTGAAGGCAAGCCAAATTTATTCAACAGCCATATGTTTGACGGATGTGAACTCCCCCTGGAAGAAAACATGGATAAAGCCGAAGAAATTTTAAAAATCTGCGCTGAAAATGAAATTATTCTTGAAATCGAAGCCGGTGTTGTCGGTGGTGAAGAAGACGGCGTTAACAGAGAAAATGTTGATACATCCAAACTTTACACAACTCCCCAGGACATGGTTTATGTCCATGAAAGACTGAGTAAAATCGAAGGTGCGAAAATCATGTTCGCGGCAACTTTTGGTAATGTTCACGGCGTTTATAAACCCGGAAATGTTGTCCTGAAACCTTCCATCTTAAAAGAAGGCCAGCAGGTAGTCATGGACAAATATGGCAAAGATGCCAGATTTTGGTTAGTATTTCATGGCGGATCAGGTTCCAGCCTGGAAGAAATCCATGAAACCCTGGAATACGGTGTGATCAAAATGAATATTGATACTGATACACAGTATGCTTTTACCCGTCCCATCGTTGACCACTTTTTCAAAAACTATGATGGTATTTTGAAAGTTGACGGCGAAGTCGGCGTGAAAAAAGTTTATGATCCCCGTAAATACCTGGCCAAAGGACAGGCCGGAATGGCAGACCGAGTTGTGGAAGCCTGCAAAACACTGAAATGTGCCGGTCAGTCGGTTAAATTGTAAAAGTCAGGATAAATTAGTTATTAAACTCACCTCTTGTTATATTTAGGGGTGAGTTTTTTAGTATAACCAAGAGATACAATGTACTTATATCAAAAAAAGAAACGCTATTTTGCCCAGGTGACCGGTGGACTGGAAGACCTGGCTATACAGGAAGTTAAAGAATTGGGCGGATACGGTTGCGAAACAGCTTATCGCGGTATTTATTTTTCCTGCGAAATGAAAAATTTATACAAAATCATTTACCGGTCACGGATATTAACCCGGGTACTGGCGCCATTGGTGCAATTCCGGGCCTTTGATGATAAACAATTATATGGCAATGCCAAAAGCATAAAGTGGAATGACATTTTTCCATTGCAAAAAAGTTTTAAAATTTATGCTAATTCCTCCCATAGTAAACTCCGGCATTCAACCTATGCCGCACAGGTTTTAAAAGACGCTATTGCGGACCAGTTTCGTGAAAAGACCGGCCAGCGCCCCAGCGTGGACAAGGATAATCCCGATGTTGTTATTAATCTCTATATTCACAGTGATAAAGCCACCATCAGCCTTGACCTTTCCGGGGAATCGCTGCATAAGCGCAAATACCGGAAAACCAGCACAAAAGCTCCCATGCAGGAGACTTTGGCAGCAGCTATCATTCGCGCTTCACAATGGCAGGGAGAAACACCACTTCATGATCCCATGTGCGGTTCCGGCACTCTACTCAGCGAAGCGCTAATGCATTATTGTCACGTGCCAGCAGCGTATTTCAAAGATAAATTTGGATTTTACCATTTACCTGATTTTGATGAAAAGGACTGGCTGTTTGTTAAGCAATTAGCAGATGAGCAAATTCGGGAATTGCCGCAAGGCTTGATTGCCGGCAGTGATATTGATGCCGACGCTATTAAAGCTGCCGGCGAAAACCTTTCCACTTTTGACGAAGGCGTCAAAGTTGGACTAAAAATCAGTTCCTTTGAGAATCTGCCCGTTATGAATAATTATACCATCATTACTAATCCGCCCTATGGTGTTCGAATGGGAAAGGAAAAAGAACTTCAGAAACTGTATACAAAATTTGGGGATTTCCTGAAAAATTCCTGTAAAAACAGTACGGCTTATGTTTATTGCGGCAATCGTGAACTTATCAAATATATCGGGCTGAGAACTTCTTTCAAAATGCCCATGAAAAATGGTGATCTGGACGGACGTTTGATCAAATTAGAAGTATATTAGGAGTGAGCAATATGATCGATCTGGCTCTGCATGAAAAATTTGTTTTGCTAACCATCAATGACGAAAAAGGCACTATTGCCTATGGTTATTCCAAAAGTTATGGATTTGCCGGTATTTTACTGATGGAATTGTATAATAGAAATCTGGTAGAAATTAAGGACAAGAAAATCTCATTCACGGACAAAACTACAGACTCTTCAATCTTAAATGATGCTCTAAAAATCCTGAAAGAGCGAAAAAAACCGCCTAAAATCAACCAGGCAATACATTTATTAAGCCAAAAGATGCATAAACATTTTGACCGGGTTATTGAACGATTGGTTGAGAAAGATATTTTAAAAATAGCGGATAAAAAAGTTCTCTGGCTGTTTAATGTCAAGTATTATCCCACCCAAAATCCGGAACCGGAAAATCTTGTCAAGAGCAAGATCAAAAGCATTGTCCTTTATGGCGATCATCCTGACCCCGAAAGTCTCTGTTTGATCAGTTTGATCCACGTGCTGGACCTGTATAAAGAGGTCTTTAGCAAAGAGGAAAAAAAGAAGGCTAAAAAGAAAGTAAAAGAGATTGTCAAAGAACAAAAAATCGCCGGAGATATTCAAAATATTATTCAGCAGGAAATTATGATTGCGGTCAATGCAGGTGTCACTGCAGCAACCATTGCCACCACAAACTAATTATTCCTATGAAAAAGTATAATAATTCTTTAAGTTTAGAAGTAAAATTTTAATAAACAGGAGATGCAAATGAAAAAACAATTATTACTAATCCTTTTGATTTCAATTATGTTATTTACTTGTGGTCAAAAAGAAGAAAAATTTACATTTGAGCCAGGCACACAGGCTTATGAATTGGCCGATACTTTAGCAACTAAAATAGAACGCCTTGACCCAAAGAAAAATGATGTGTTGGTGAAGACGGAAGATTTTACTGTAACAGTAGGCGAAACACTGGAAGGTATTTTTCAGAATTTTGGTCCCAATGCAAACCAATTGGCCAGTATGCAACCGGATGTTATCAAAAACATCATTATGAGCAATGCTAATGCTCTTGCGGAAAAGAAAATACTGGAAAACAAAGCCAAAGAAATGGGATACACTGTTGATCAGGCGGAAATCGATTCGGTTATGCAATTGCAATATGATGCTGCCGGCGGAGAAGAATCTTTTAAACAGCGAATTGCTGAAAACAATATTGAATTATCTGTCGTCAGGGAATCAATTGAGAGCGGTATGCTGATCAGTGCCCTGATGGAAGATGAAATCAAAGAAGAAGATTTCGTCATTACAGAAGCTGAAATCAAAGCAAAATTTAATCCTGAATCCAGCCGACATGCGCAACATATTTTAATTGATACACGGCAGGATACAACAGCGGAACAAAAAGCCGCTGCCAAAAAAGAAATTGAAGCTGTCCTGGCCAAAGCCAAAATGGGCGATGATTTCGGTGAACTGGCAATAGAATACTCCGATTGCCCCAGTTCGGAAAAAGGTGGCGACCTGGGAAAAATAACCCGTGGACAAATGGTTCCTGCTTTCGATGAAGCGGTATTTGATATGGAAGTCGATGAAATCAGCGATGTTGTCGAAACCCAGTTTGGTTATCATATTATTAAATTGAATAAAATTGATACTAATAAGTATGAGGACCAGCGCGAACAACTTAAAAATCAAGTTATCGACGATAAGAAAAAAACTGCTTACGAAGAATATCTGAATGAAATTAAAGAAAAAGTAAATTATCAGGAATTAACCCTGTAGTCTAAAATTCTTTAAATTTTTATTTAAAAGGCTGAAATTATTAATTTTTCAGCCTTTTATTATTTAGGAGTAATAGATGACAATAATCCAACCGACTTTTCTTGTTGATCTAAAAAAATGCAATCAAAACATTCAAAAAATTCTCGCCATTGCTGAAAAATATCAGTTGGACTTTCGCCCTCACTTTAAAACGCACCAATCATCGGTAATTGGCGAATTATTCAGAGAAGCCGGCATCACTAAGATCACTGTGTCATCAGTGGATATGGCAGTGTTTTTTATCTCCCGGGGTTGGCGGGACATTACAATTGCTTTTCCATTGAACATTCTGGAAATGAAGCGGATCAATGCCCTGGCACAAAATGCCTCGATCAATCTATTAGCCGACCACATCTCTCACCTTGAGGCGATTCAGTCACATTTACAGCATCAGGCCGGTGTATTCATTGAAATCGATACCGGCGATCACCGTACCGGGATTCAAGCGACAGACAAAGATAAAATCGCCGGGATGATCCAAAAAATCAATCGTACTGAATTCGCGAATTTCAAAGGGTTTCTGACTCACGCCGGCCATACATACCATGCAAAAAATCAACAGGAAATCCTAAAGATTCACAATCACACTGTCCAGTATATGAATGATCTCAAGACCTTATTCAGCGGCCACAACCCCATTGCCTCCATTGGTAATACACCCTCCTGCAGTATTGCCAGTAATTTTACCAATATTGATGAAATACGGCCGGGAAATTTTGTCTATTATGATTTGACACAACACACTCTGGGCGCCTGCCGCGAGAGTGAAATCGCGGTTGTACTGGCTGCCCCGGTCGTCTCCAAAAAACCGGAAAAAAGTGAGATCATTGTTCATAGTGGCGGTGTCCATCTCTCTAAAGAATTCCTGAATTTCAATGGCCAATGTATTTACGGAAAAATAGTGCTTCTCAGAGAAAGAGGCTGGTCTGAATCATTGGATAATTGCTTTGTTACAAAATTATCACAAGAACACGGCACCATAAAGATCGATGAAAAATATTATAATCAATTAAATATTGGTGATGTGATTGGAATACTGCCGGTGCATTCCTGCATGACAGCCAATTTAATGAAAGAGAATACAAAATATATTATAAGGTGATTTTAAGTCCCTCGTAGGCCAATGCAATCTCGAGATTACCGGCAGGATAATGGGTTGTGTTATAAACACGGACCTTTTGTAAATTTTCCTGTATTTCCAGGTCGGTTTTGTCGGGATCATGGTGGAATAGTACCAACTTTTTCACGCCGGCGGCATTTGCTAAGTCCACACCTTTTTCGCCGGTGCAATGCCCATAGTCTTTTTTCTCCGCAATTTCCTCCGCGCTAAATTGGGAATCAAAGATCAGGACATCACCGTTTTTGCAAAAGGATTCCATCTCCGGAGTGACAGACTCAAAAAAGAGATCAGTCATGTAAATAACTGACTTATTCTCCTGGCTCAACTTGTAGGCATAGGATTTTCCGGGATGATTTTGCAATAAATGGGTGATTTCACAATTATCAATTTTAAAAGTATCACGGGATAAATGGTAGAAGGATTTTTTGGCTTTTAACAATTCAAATCCCACAGGAAAAAAGCGGTGGTCCTGCTGATATTCCAGGCGCAGTTTTAGCTTTTCCAAAGGACTATAAAATTTTAAATGGGATTTTTTATTATGGGCGGGTTGAAAAAAGGGTAATCCGGAAATATGGTCCCAATGGGTATGGGAAAGAAAAATATGAAATTCATGGTTATATTTTTCCGGATGCCTTTCAATATATTTTCCCAGGGGCTTCATGCCACTGCCCATATCCATAATCAGGTTTTTATCTTCGGTGTTTATTTCAATACAGGAAGTATTTCCACCGATAGAGCCAAAATCCAATGGAGAAAGACCCTCCAGGAATTTCCGCAATTTATCATTGTCACTGAGTTTTTCATGAGATTTTTTTTGTGCCAGAAATATTAATTTCTCTTTGATTTGCTCTGTTGATATAGGTGTCGGAATAGAACCGCGAACACCCCAAAATTTTATTTCCATAAATTTCTTTGTCAATTGTTAATAAATTACCCTTAATAATAATAGAATATATAAAATTGAAGTTTGATTTGGAACACTTAATGAAAAATATATTTGATTTTAAGGATAATTGATTTAGTTTTGCTGAAAAATTATGAGGACAAACTTGATTGAAAAACTCTACCGGGAGGTTGATAACTTTCCTAAAAGAATCAGGCGAAAGGAAAAAAACCGGTTTTTGGATTATATCACTGAGAAAATAACCAATCTGGGATATGAAATTAAACAAACCAAAGGCCGTTATATTTTTAAATCAGTTAATCTGGAAACAGAAAATGATGATGCAGACATTATTCTTGGCGCTCATTATGATACGCCCACAATTCTACCATTTTTTTTCGAATATCTTTTTAAAATATTTGGCCATACACGACAATTCTTTATGATTTTCGGCCTATTCTTGCTGTATGCGGGGTTTAAATTTATTGCCAGTGAATTTCCCGACTACAACTGGCTTTTCACCACAATAAAATATTTATTCTGGCTGTCCTTTATTACCATATTGATTCCCAACCCGAACAACAGGAATGATAATACAAGTGGTGTTGTAACACTATTGGCTGTGGCAGAAAAACTATCCCATTATGAACACTTAAAAAAAAGGGTCAAATTTGTTTTCTTTGATAACGAGGAACTGGGGCTGCTCGGTTCGTTTATGCAGGCCAAAAAATGGAAAAAGCAGCAGTTTCCGGCAAAGACCAAAAAATTTATCACAGTGGGCTGTGTCGGGCGCGGAGAAGTTCCGGTCATTATCTATCATAAAAAAGATACGCTTGCTAAAAATTTGCACGAAATATTTATCAAAAAATCCCAAAAGGCCCGAATCATCCGGCTGCCTTTTTATCCCCTTTCCGACAATTATATTTTGGGAAGTTCCGGCGCTGTCAATATATCCTGGATGGATAAAACAGTGATTCCCGGCGGATATTATATCAGGAATATCCATTCTCCCAAAGACAAAGATGTTGATTATAATAAATTAGAAATAGTCACCAATGTCCTGTTTGAATTATTCAAACAAGGGAACGGCCATGAAAAATAACCCGTTAATAGGTTATTTCTACACCTTCCTGGCCTTCCTGATCTGGGGACTTCTGCCGGTTTACTGGAAGCAATTAAGCCATGTTACGGCCCTTGAAATTCTTGTCAACCGAATTCTCTGGACCTTTGTTATATTATTTATTTTGGTATTGATCAAATATCGTCAGTATATATTGCAAATCATAAAAACAAATAAGGGTTTTAAATACCTATTGGTTTCCGCTGTTTTCCTTGGCACCAACTGGTATCTGTTCATTTACGCCATTAGTATCAATCGAATTCTGGATGCCAGCCTGGGGTATTACATAAATCCGCTGGTGAGCGTATTATTAGGCGTGATCTTTCTCAAAGAAAAACTCCCGAAGCCCCAGATTGTGGCGGTGATACTGGCAATGATCGGCGTGCTCTACCTGACCTTGAATTTCGGACGATTGCCACTCCTCTCTCTGACATTAGCCTTTTCGTTCGGTTCCTATGGTTTGATCCGGAAAAAGATCAATATCAAACCGATTCCGGCGGTCATGATAGAATCACTGCTCCTTTTTCCACTTTTCCTGCTTATCTTTATTCTTTCAATTGATTCATTTCAGGAGATAATGTTTTTCAATTCAAATCCTTATACTATATTTTTACTGATCGGTGCGGGTGTGGTGACATTGGTTCCACTGGTTTTTTACGGCCAGGGGGTCACGATGATTCCGCTGAAGAGTGTCGGCTTTATTCAATACATCACACCAACATTTATGCTGCTTATTGGTACCATTATTTATGGAGAGCCATTTACAACCGTGCATTTAATTAGTTTTGTTTTTATATGGGTAGCGTTGGGGATTTATACCTGGTCGGTGTTCCGAAGGTGATTATTATTCCAATCATCACTTTAATAACCTGGATAATAACACATCTTCAAAACCTCTTCTGCTATCAATTACTGCCAGAATAAAAATAGCATCTTGTTCAACTTTATAAATGATACGCCATTTAGTCACAATAATTTCACGATAGATAGTAATATGATAGCGCCTAAATTCGGGAACGATACGGCCCTGTTTTGGAAAATGAGTTAACTTTTCACAATTGTTTCTAATCTCAGTAAAAATATTCATTGCAGTTTCCATACTATCTTCAGCAATGAAATCAATAATCTCCTCCAAATCACAGGAAGCAACTTTTGTCCATTGAACTGAAAATTTCATTTTTCTAATTTTCCCTGAATCCGATTAAATACAACAGATTGTTCTTCATAATTTTTTGATTCAATATCCTTTTCACCCTGGGCAATAATTTTAAGCAATTTCAACGAATTATTGAGGTTATCATAACTCTCGGGGTCCATGATAACCGCTTTTGCTTCACCGTTCTGAGTAACATAAACAGGATTTTTGGACTCGTTCACCTGGGATAAAATTTCACTGGCATTGGCTTTCACATAGGAAATTGATCGAATATCTTTTTTTAATTGCATAAATACCTCCAATGACTGAATTTAGTATCTAATTTAGTTAATCACAAAAATTTTTTGGCTATTATATTTTAACTGACCTTTTTATGGAAGATTCTTCTATAAATTACTAGATTACAACCATGAAAATATGCCTGATACAGCCACCCATCGATGATTTTTACACCACAGAAATCCGCAATATTCCTTTGGGTTTACTCTTAGTCGGCGCACAATTGAAAAACCACGAAGTATCATTGACAGACCTCAGAAAAGGTAAAATACGAGCCATAGCATTTCCAGAGGAATTTACGGAATTAAAAAAATATTACCGTCAGGATGATAAATCACCATTCGGACTCTATAAAAATTATTCCCGGTTTGGTTACAAAAAAGAGGAGTTTGACGAAATCATTCCTGTAGATATTGATATTTTTGGGATCAGCGCGAATTTCACCACCTATTCCGATAATGTAATTGAAGTCATTGATTTTCTGCGCAATCAGCGTCCAAAGGCACAAATCATTGTCGGTGGTCATGCCTGCGCTGCAACACCGGGATATTTCATCCTATATGGCGCTGACTTTGAAATTTACGGCGAAGGCGAACTGACATTCCAGGATCTGATTGAGGCCATTTCCAAAAAACAAGCAAACCTCTCGCCTATTCCCAACCTGGTCTGGAAAAAGGATAAAAAGATAGTCATCAATGAACAGAAATTTATAATCAATCTTGATGATCTGGCTTTTGCCGATTATAATATTCCCGGCACTCCTGTATATTCTTTTGGTCGAAAAAAACACGCCATGCTGATGATCAGCCGCGGTTGCCCTAATCAATGCAGTTTCTGCTCAATTCATCAAGTGATGGGATACCGATACCGTACGCGCAGTGTTGACAATGTTATTGCAGAAATTGATGAGAAAATTCAGCAGGGTTTTCGCTCCTTTGATTTTGAGGATGACCATTTTGGCGGTAGAAAAAAATGGCTCAATGAATTTCTCGACAGAATTATCGAAAATTATTCAGAATATGATCTTACTTTTCAGGCAATGAACGGCATTACAGCCACAAATCTCGATGAAAATTTATTGGTCAAGATGAAACAGGCCGGCTTTTCATCCTTAAACCTGGCGCTGGTCAGTGAAAAGGAAATTGAACAAGACTACCTTAATCGACCTTTTAATACAGAAAAATTCACCGACCTGGTTTTTCTTGCTAAAAAACATGATTTTTTTGTTACCGCATATATTATTTTAGGACTGCCGGGGCACACCCTTGAACAAATGCTGAATTCGATATTGTTCCTGGGGGAACTGCCGGTTTTGATCGGGCCGTCTTTTTTCTACCTGGTGCCAAAAACCAGAATTTTTGATGATTGCCAAAAACAGAATAAAATTCCTGCAAATATTAAGATGTTTCGATCTTCTTATATGCCCTATGAAACAGATAAATTTTCCCGATCAGACCTGATGACACTGTTTCGTATTACACGAATCATAAATTTCCGCAAGGAAACAAAAAATGTAAATTTTGTTCCTGACTACGAAATCTCCGGAGACATACTTACAGTTTCAACAAATATCGATAGTAATGGCAAGAGAATTCAATTGGGAAATGCACTGTTGAAGCTGCTGCAAACTTCCGGGAAAGTATTTGGAATAAAAAAACTTCAAAAAAATCGTTATCAATTAAGAGAAGAGAATGTGAATCAATCGTTGGTAGAATTATTTTTATCACGATTGAAAAAGGTACAGATTTGACTGTAATAGAGTAGGATAAAGTAGAACTTCCAAATGAATTTTCCATTCTTAGTCACTAAACAGGCGTTTGTAAACCAGCAGTTGTCTGTTTTAAAATTTACGATATAATCCTTGAATAGGATTTTTCTGATTAGCAATTCAATTTCTATAGCAAGACTGAATTACATCCTGATTAAAAATCACCTTCTTCTTTTAATCTATTGATGATTTAATATTTTACCTTTAATTTAAAACAAAATTATTTGGAGAAATCAAATGAAAAAATCCTTTACTTTAGAATATTGGCAAGATGATAAATGGTTTGTTGGCAAACTCAAAGAGATCCCAGGAGTATTTAGTCAGGGTGAAACACTGAATGAATTGTTTGAAAACATTCAGGATGCTTACAATATGATGGTGGAGAGTTCTGATTTAAGTATCGATCATCCTGATTCTAAAATTATTGAATTGGGAATTGAAATTTGAAAAGAACAATTCTTCTTAAATATCTGGTTAAAAATCACTGTATACTTAAAAGACATGGCAGCAAACATGATATCTATGTCAATATCATTACAGGAAAACAAACACCAATCCCCAGACATTCAGAAATCAGCGAGTCACTTGCGAAATTGATCAAGAAGCAGTTGGGAGTTGATTAAAACCTTTTGCAAGATTTATTTACAACACATCGGATCAACAACTTACCAAATTGTTAAATATTCATTTCACAGTTAAAAAAATACAGACGTAATTGCTAAAAAGAAGAGGCTGCCTTACGACAGCCTCTTTAGGTCAAGTAAGGGGCTACACTAGAAACCGACACTAATGGAAAAGTATTGATTCGCATCAAACAATTCCATCGGTCTGAAAGCATAATCAAAATATACTTTAGTGCCCGCCATGGCCATATTGAGTCCCAAACCATAGCTTAAGTCAAACTGACCATCCTTGTCCCATTCCCAATCATCAGGATAGAGATTCTGGATATAACCGGCTCTGAGAAGGAGAAGATTATTAATATTCACTTCCCCACCCAGATTTAATTTGTCCAGTTCCAGTGTATTTTTACTGTATTGACTAAAAACTGCGACAGATGCCGCATTACTTAATTTTCTGGTATAAGCCACACCCATATTCATACTGGTTGGCAATTCCGCCGAAGCCATGTCCAGTTTTGTTTTGCGGGTTGTGGCATTGGGATTTGCAAAAGGTATATTGGAATCAAATTCAATTTCCGGCCCGTCGAATGTCATGTCGGTACCGATATTTTTCATAGTAATTCCAAAATCCAGACCAAAATTTGTCCGGTATTGCAAACCAAAATCAAATCCCATTGCGCTGGCCGACATGTTTCCAATGTTCTCACTAATAATTTTAATATTGGAGCCAAAGGAGACTTTATTTGTCATTTTTTTGGAATAGGTTAATCCGGCAGTCAGGTAATCAGGACTAATTTCCTGTCCTGTACCTTCGGGGGAATTGATTGTCGTTACTTCTATTTTTCCAATATTGAGGGATTGTATACTGACACCGATTATTCCCAGCCGGCCCAGATTGACACCGGTGGTGATATAGGAGACTTTCATGTCAGCAAAATAATCCAGGTAACTGAAACTGGCCTCTGCCTGCTTTATATATGCCAAACCGGCCGGGTTCCAGTAAATTGCTTCTGTTCCATCTACCTTTGCAATATCAGCGCAACCCAGGGATACATTTCTGGCCCCCATTGGAATCAATAATTCAGGCGCGGCAGCGGTGCCCAAGCGGGTTCCGCTGGCAAAAACCACCTGTGTAAATAGTAGTAATAATAAACATATAATTTTAATATCGTTTCTTTTCATAATTTTTACCTCCATAATTAGGTTATCAGAAAAACTGACCATTAGTAGGTATCCAGACGTTCGTTTGGAGCAAAGATCGCGAGTTTGCCGATTTTTTCGCCAACTTTTGGAATATCCACATGATAAACATAGATACCACTGGCGACTGGCAACCCATACTCATTGCTCAAATCCCACTGGGTCAGCGTGGTGGTGGGATCGTCTTTTTGGATTTTTTTGATCTGATTTCCGGCCAGATCAAAAATTCTGATCGTACATTTTTCAGGCAGGTTCGTAAACTGTACCCAACGCTGGAAAATATTCATTTCACCGGAATGATAGCCGTAATATGGGTTTGGTACAACTTTGATATTGTTAATATCATCCTTTTTATGGTTGGTGGAATCAGTGGCGGCCTTCGGCGCTTCAAAGGTGTAATAATCATTTTCACTATTTGGTTTAGCTGAATTCCATCGGACAACTGTTCCTGGCGCCGGCGGTTTACCCCAAATACCACCTGATCCCGGTGACCAGAGATCATAGTACATTGAAAAAACAATCCTGCCAACAGAATGCCCGGAATCCCATAAAGACCCCCAGAAAATATTATTTAAAACATTATCGCCGCCATCGGCTGTGAGTTCTTCTTCATCATAGGGATAATTACAGATATAGAGACGTTCCCAACCGCTCAGAGCGCCGCCAACATAGGAACCTTCTCTTTCCTGGCTCCAGTACCAATCATTGTCATCATCAATAATTCCGGCAATTACCTGTGTTTTTTCTCCGGATGGTGTAATTTTCCATACTCTGAAAGGCAAGCGGCCATTGGTTTTGTGGATTGTTTCAGCACCACCCAAAGTATCAGCTTCTTTCCAGCCATTGACGAACCAATCGCCATTAGCCGAACCTGCTTCACTGGCCCAGGCATTAAAAATCAACTGACCTTCGGTTTCAGGATTTTCGACAAATTCAATAACAATATCATTCGGTGTGGTATTTCCACGCCAATCCCATTGTGTTAGTTGCGTTACCGGATCACCGACAGCAGCACCATCGGCAGCAACAATAAATGCCGGCCTCCCCCCCTCATAATGGTCCGGAGCATTTAAACTGGAAATAAGATTGTCATCCATGACTTCATTCCAGTCACTCGGGCTGACCTGTACAAGTTCAACGATACTTGGGGGTGCGCCAGCCACTTTTACCATCAGACCATCGGTAATATTATAGGCCTCATCATTTCTTTGGTTGCGCTGATGACTTAACAAAGTATCATTTTCAGTCTGGTCATACAAGTACCATTCTGATTCATTGTTTTCATAAAAACCAACCTTATATTCATGGCCGCTTAATTTTAACGGGTCCACAACGAGTGCTGTCATACTTCCCTGGCTTTCCGGTTTTGTTGTATCTTTTCTCATATGAACAACAGGAATAGTATCACCAAAGGAGGCATAGGTTCTGATACCCAGACGGCTTTGCGGTGTTACCCTGACAATTGTGGGAGCACTTTCAAGTATTTTCGGCGCACCGTATTCACAATAGCCTTCGGCAACCACTCCGAAATAATATTCTTTACCATTCACAAGCATGTTGCCGACATTTCCAACCGTTCCATTTGTGTTTTGTGTAATTCTGATCATCCTGTTGCCGGTATAGGGAGATGCATCAGAAGCGTCATCCACCTGCCATTGGTCTATCAATACAGGATCAGCACCACTAGCATCGGAATACTGATATACCGAATAGCCAAGAAAATTATAGGTGGAATCTAAAATAACTTTTTCCATATTATCCATAATTACAGTATCGCCATAGGCTTTGGCAACGATCGGGTCAGTTGAAGAATAAAAAGTTCCGTCTTCATTATATTCAGAGTTTCCGGTCCAGTTCAGAATAATTTCCTGGGATTTTTCACTGTATTCGATTTCCGGTGATTTCGGATTTTTCGCCAATTTAAAATTAACATCATAAGCCAGTTGTGCCAGACGGTCAACTTCTTTCAATTTCTGAACACTATTTAGATTATCAGTTCCACGAGCCATAATATATCCGGCAACAATCACTTGTACACCCGGTTCGCCAAAATCAGGAATGCCATTCATATTCAGGTCCCGATTTGGATTATTGGCTTCCCAGTATGTCATGTCAAAGGGCCCGGTTGTCATAATAAACCGTCTGTCATCTTCATTGGAATCATTCCATCCGCTACCGGTTATGGGGTCACCACTAAACATAAAATTGGCCGGTTCGGCATTCGGGTCAGTGCCAACGCCGCCCTCAGTGATTTTATTGCCGTCACGCCAGATAGCCCGCATATAATTATAGGCGTCCTGCCCGTTATCGGGATTGCCGTTTGTGGGATCATCATTGTTATTATAATAAACAAAAGAAGTCATTTTTAACTTTTTCTTGTCATATAATACGGTTCCATCAGGAAGAACAACTTCAGCGCCCTCTTCATCAACAATTGGCCCCTGAAAAAAATCAATTCCGGCAGCCGGTGGCGCAGAGCCATAATTCTGATCATCATTATCAGCATTATAGCAGTATCCCAGTCCTAATAAGGTATCACAACCAACAAAATCATCAGTGGCATCACCAATGTCAGGATCGGTCCAGATTGTAAAATACGAATCCTTCCAATCAGTACCGCTCTTATTGGCAATCGTCCATTTGGTGAACATCATATCACCAAGCGCATCAGCCCGGTTGTAAGCCCAAACATATTGCCTGATTTCCGCATTTAATCTGTTGGTTTTAAACATTGTGTGATTAGCGAGGTCATTCCACACACAAAAGGCGGAAAAATCACCCAGCATCATCGGTTTTCCCTCTTCATCAACGGGTGCTCCCTGTTCCACCGGCCAACTGGACCAATCCCCCACATTGGATGGCCTTAAAACATACCACCTGTAATCAGGATCATTGGGATTTGCCGGTTCATCAGGTGCGATAATTTCACCGGGTTGAAATTCTGTGGCATCATGAATCACACCAGCGATTCTTACTTCACCGTCAACACGGGCACCCAGCCACTGACCGGCGCCAAACATAGGACTTAATCCGGAACCCTTTGGCCATTCCAGTCCCCAATTACTTGCCGGTACATCATGAAACCAGATGCCATTATTACGTAAAAATCCATTTAGCCGGTTGGCGTCCATCCAGATGTCACTGGTCATGGCTGTTTTCGCCAAGGGGCCAATTTTTTTATTGTTATTTTTTTCTCCCATCAAAAAACTTGATAACAGAAAAACCATTAATAAGGTATATACTATAATTTTTCTCATAAATTTTCCTCCAATCCAAAATTGAACATTTATTATAATTCCAGACGCAAGCCAAGTCGAATTTGTCTTGGAGTTGCATAATTACTGTAGTCCCATGCTCTCATTTTGTACTGTTTCTTTTCAACTTCTGTTAGATTATTCCAGTATACTTTGCCGGGATTGGTGCCCAGATAGCCGGTACTATTGGGTGTTCCGGTTGTTATGTATACATTTTTCACATTTTCTTTATTCAGCAGGTTCAGAACTGTTACATAGGCGGTCATTTTTACAGGTCCGACAGTAAACCGTTTATCAACCTTCAAATCCATTTGCTGCATCCATGGTGTTCTTTCCGCGCCCACAGCTGAAAGCGGTGTCTCGGAAATGCCTTCATTATCATTCCGGCCGCCAAAAGGCTGTGTATTTGCAATTTTGGCTAAGGTATAGGGATTACCTGAATTGAATGAGAACATCATGTTAACACCGGCATTGTTCAGCAAATTAACCGGAGCATCATCAGGGCCATATCGATAATCCAAAACAATGCTACCGCGATGACGCTGTTCAAAGTCAAGGGGCATTGCAAATTTTGGAAAATTTCCATCTTTGGACCCATCCTGCCAGGCAATATCAAAATTAGAATCAGCATTGGAGCCGGTTCCTTTGGCAATTTGAAATTCATAATTTGCATTGATGGACAGATTGTTAAATCTGCGCATGTTAAAAATCACATCAAAACCCTTGATCGTACCAAAATCGCCATTATCCGTAAAAGCAATTTCAGTCGCGTCAGTCAGATGTGGAAATACCAGGATCAGATCTTCGGTTTCCTTGAAGAAGGTGGTTAACTGCAAGGAAGCATTTTGTCCCAGCATTTGTTTAAACCCAATTTCATAGGAAGTTGTTTTTGGCGGTCTCAGATTAGGATTGTCAATGGTTGTAAAATAACCGCCACTGGAAACATAAGTGTTTAGATAAAAGGGACTCAAATACAAATCCCGTAATTGCGGTGCTTGATAGAATATACCATACTGTGTATGAAACACAGTACTTTCAGTGATCGGAAACGAAAAACCAAATCGCGGACTAATGTAATCATAAGCTTCGGAAGGTTCTGTATCTTCTTTATCAAACTGGCCGTTTCCGCCAAACATGCCACTACCTGGAATGTAGTTACCATCTTTATCAACTCGCTTGTCAATCTCTTTGAACATCCAGGCATTTGGATCAATCCTGTCATAACGAAAACCAACATTCACAATTATATTTTCATACTCGATCTTATCCTGAAGATAGCCGCTGATGATGATTGGATGATAAGGTTCCTGTTCATTAAAACCGGAAATTGGATTGCCGGCTTCATCACGAACCACGTCATCAAGAAAACTTTTTCCGTCGCCTACTTCTTTGCCGTCAATATCATAGCCATAAAACCGAATATCTGTGGATTGATATTTTTCCAGTTCCGTACCATATTCTCTGGCATAGCTTTCCGGTGCCAGGGCACGATACTCTCGTAATGTATGATACTTATATTCAAAACCGGTCTTAAAGGTATGATTTTCATTATACTGATGGGTTAAATCAAAATCAATTGCCCAATAGGTTGTTCTGTTTTTAAAATAATCATTAAAGGGCACACCAGGCGCAAAAAAGTCAGGCTCCAGTGTTCCATTGAAACGGGTCCCTTCAAAAGTATTTAACCCCCGGTAATATCTTTCATTGTAAAGTTCCTCTAATTCCGGATCACCAACATAGAAAATATTTTGTTCCGGATAGGGTTGTTCAGCCGCACTACCATATTTTGTCAGATCATCACCAAATTTCCTGTCATAATGTTTTCGCTCAGTATCAAAGTATTTTAATCGAAAATCATAAAATGTGGTGTTGGAAATTGTATGGGTCAAAGCTGTATTCAATGACAATGTATTGGATGACATTGTGGGAGCGTGGGCCTGATTGAAAAAATACTGCCTGTGCATGGCGTCATCATTGAAAGGATCTGAAGAAAATTCACGCACTGTTTTGGCAAACCCGGTTTTCAGAGCCATGTTATCAGTGAATTGTAATTTGAATTTTCCATTCCAGGCCCAGACATCATTAAAATTACCGGGAATTCTACCATTAAAATTAAATTTATGAGTACCCAGATCCAATGTATCGCGTTCAGTATAGGTGATCAACGATGTGTCCATCTGTCCCATCTCATCATTATAAGCAATGCGGATGCTGTCGAATTCATTGTCATAGGTAAACATCTGGTCATAAGTTCTGGATTCCAGTCGATAAGGGTTTTCAGCCCAGCCGTAAGATGGTGTCCAGTCGGCCTGATATTGTCTTGTACCACTGACAAAGAAAGTGTGGTTCTTACCGGGGATAATGGGGCCACTCAAAGTCGCCACGTATTCATTGTGTCCATAAGAATAAGCGCCCAAAATTTTATCATCAGCGCTTAAAAATTCATCGGTGTCAAAGGACAGGGATGTCTTATACTCTTTAGTACCAACATTGGTTGTCAAGGCGACAATTCCGGACATGGCATCACCATACTCAGCATTGAAACCACCGGTCTGAACACTCATTTCTTCTATGGCTTCGTTGGGCAGGTAGAGCCGGACAGCACTGTTATAGGGGTCATTCACCAAAACACCGTCAATATATACAGCTGTTTCTGCTGCGCGGCCGCCACGAACATTCATATCATTGGAGTTAGCCGTTTTGACCACACCGGCTGTGGCGGCGGCAATTTCCTGCATGCCTCTGACAGGAAGATTTGAAATATCTTCTGCTGTTTTAATCACATTGGTGTTTGTTTCATCTTTCCTGATAATTTTTCTATGGGCAGTAACAAGAACTTCTTCCATATCCAAAGCGCTTTGTTCCATTTCCAGGTTAATTTCAGTTGTCAAGTCCAATGATACATGAAGATTTTTCATTACGATGGTTTTTTTACCCATATAGGATACTTTCAGAGTGTATTCTCCTACCGGCACATTCAGTATCGAATAGTAACCATCCGTGTTGGTCGCGGCACCTGTATTAATGCCATTCCCAGTTACAACAATATTTACTCCCGGTAATGGTTCACCGGTTTCTTTATCTGTCACTATTCCTGCGATCTTACCGGTTGTACCGGCAAACAGTACAAAGGGTAGTAAAATGGTTAATAACCATAAAATGACGTTTCTTGTCATAGTTCCTCCTTTTTTAAACCTATTTCATTATTTTTCGATTAATGACTAAGAGAAGTATGTATCCCCCTTCCACTAATCCCAGGTCTACATTTTCAATACATGTACCAAAGGGAAAATATTCTTCATTTCACATTAAAATATCATAAAACAAATATCCCAAATTCATGAAAATAATGATATTACCTCTTAATTTCTGATATTTAGGAAATACTAAAAAAAAGCCTTCAAATCGGATATTTAAGAAGTTTACTATATTTAGGATATAGCAACTCCGGTTTATTGGTAATATTATTTTTTTATCATTATCAGGTTTTTTCATTAATCTGTGAAAGAGATAATTGAAAAAGATGGTCAGCTGAATTTTGGAAACAAGTGTTATTGACTGAAAAAAGTCCATAATCCGGGGCACTAAAAAGAAAAAGGAAAGCTTTTATAATAGCTTTCCTTTTTCTAAGGATTAGTATGGTACCCTATTTTTAAGTCAATATAAATGCCAAACACTTCTAATAACATCAATTAATTCCTTTTTTCTGGTAAATAACTCGTCATGTTTTTATAATTACCGATACCTGGTGAATATTCAGGAATTGGTGTTGAAATTGTCAAAAAAATTTAAAAAATAATATAATTTCAGGAGGAATATTTATGAAAAATTTATTAAAAATATCATTTGTCCTTTCGTTGCTTTTTATGTTCAATTGCACCGGAACCATTAAGCCTCTGGGCTATTTTTCCCTCTACCCTTATTCAAATCCCGCTGCAAATCAAAATCATACCACTTTAAATATACTTTTAGGCGATGATGTCAAAAATGATTTCTCAGTAAAATCAACCGGCATAAAAGAAATGCAGGTAAGGGATTTTCGTAAATCTGTGGAATCCAGTCTTATCAATACCTTTCAAGAAAACTATAAAAATATACGGGTGTGTGAAACAATATCTGGGCAGGGATTAACATTAACCGTCTACCGGATCAGACCTTTCTGGAAACTTGAAGATATATTCACCCCTTCAGAAACATTAAAGGAACGATATGTTGTCTCTGCCGGCTTTCAGATTGACGCCGCATTATTTCTTAATGGCAAAAAAATCAAAAGTGTTGTTGACACGATTTACAGTGATGAGAAAATGACAAATACTCACCAGGCCCATAATATTTTTAAAAATGGTTTTGAAAAAGTCTGTGAAACAATTAACCACCGTCTATTTATTTAAATAGTTAAACTAATCCTGCAAAATTCATAACTAATCAGGTTAAAAAAAAGAAAAAGGAAGTCGCTGGCGCGGTCTTCCTTTTTCTCAGGATTAGTATGGTACGTGTATATTTTGTATTCAATAAAAATGCCAAAATTTCAGATTATGGCTGTTTTTAAATAACTTCTTCTCTTTAATTGTTAATATTCAGTTTTTTCATTCGGCTAAACAAGGTTTTTGGATTAATTTTAAGAATTTCTGCCGCACCATTTTCTCCGCTAACCTTTCCCTTGGTATATTCTAATATTTTTTCAATGTGACGCCTCTGAAGTTCCTCAAGAGTCAAGAGTGAATCCCCTGTATCGGATCGCCGCTCTTTTTTCAGGGATTCGAACCACTCCCCCAGTTCCAGAATATCCGCACTACTGACAATAATAGCGCGCTGAATAATATTTTCCAGTTCCCGAATATTCCCCGGCCAACGATATTTCATCAGTTTATTGATTGTACTTTGTGGAATTTTTGAGATCGTTTTATTGAACTTTTCACAATACTTATTTACAAAATGTTTTACCAGTAAGGGGATATCTTCCATCCTTTCCCTGAGAGGCGGTAGATTGATCGGAAAAACATTGAGCCGATAAAATAAATCTTCACGAAACTGTCCGGTTTTCACTTCTTCTTCCAGGTTTCTGTTGGTCGCTGCGATAATCCGCGTGTTGGTTTGCAGGGTGATGGAATTGCCCAGCCGCTCAAACTCACCATTTTGCAGCACCCGCAATAATTTTTGTTGAACTTTGATGGGCAGTTCACCGATTTCGTCAAGAAATATAGTGCCGCCATTAGCCAGTTCAAACCGGCCGATCTTCCGCTTGTTAGCACCGGTAAACGCGCCTTTCTCATGTCCGAACAATTCCGATTCAATCAGATTGGGTGGCAGGGAAGCACAATCTACTTTTATAAAGCATTCTTTCCGTCTGGAACTACTTTTATGGATCGCATGGGCAAGCAAATCCTTTCCGGTTCCGGATTCTCCTAAAATGAGTATAGTTGGATCAGCCCCGGAAGCAATTTCAATCTGCTGTAAAATATTTTGCATTTTATTGCTATTCGTGACAATTTCTTTATAATGAATATGATTATTTATTTCTATTTCATGTTTCAAAAAGGTATTTTCATTTTCTAATTTTATTTTCAGATTTTCCACTTCCAAAAGCGCATGATTTAAACGCTCATTGATCTCATTTTTTTCCTTGATTTGTTTTTGTAATACCAGTTTGCTCTTTCGAACTTTTCGTGTTCTGTATTGAATAATCAAATATATTGCGCCTGTCGACACCAGTATCAACAGTATTTTAAACCACAGGGTTTTCCAAAAAGGATATCTGATTTGAAAATTGATCACTTTCTCCTGTTCATTCCAAACATGGTCAAAATTCGCGGCTTTTAAATGAAAGGTATAGTCCCCGGGTGCTAAATGTGAATAGGTCAGGTATTTGTAATTTTTGCAATAATTCCAATCCTCATCCACCCCCTCCAGGAAATAAGCCAATTGATTATTTTCCGGAGATACATAATGAAGACCGCGAATATCAAAGGAAACAACATCCTGATCATATGAAAATTCAAGCGGGCTTTCAACAGACTGATCGACTATTTTATTAAATACATATAATCCTTTCACCTGGGGTATGGCCGGCTTGGGATTTTTTCGAATATTTGAGGGATGAAAATAGGTAAAGCCATTCTTGGTTCCCATTAATATATAACCATTCCGCATCAGGAAACTGGCGCGCGGCAGAAACTGGCAATTTTGCAATCCGTCCTTGTTAAAATAATTATTGATCTGGCCATCATTGACAGACAACCGGGCAATGCCGTCGGGAGTGGATATCCACAGTTGACCTTTTCGGGTCGGAACAATAGCCAATATACAATTGTTTATCATGCCATTGGTTTCCAGATAATGACTAAAACGGCCACTACTGTCCAGTTTATTCAACCCGCCATTTTCCGTGCCCACCCATATATGGCCATCAAAATCCTGCGTGACAAAATTAATTTTATCGTCACTGATTGAATATCTGTCATCGAAATCATTGCGGTAAGAGACAAATTCCGGTTCCATAGAATTGATCTCTGTACCCGGCAATAGGGAGAGCCCGTATTCCGCTGTACCGATCAAAAGATCATTTTCTGTGGTAAAATGCAGCGACGTGATATGTTCGCCACTGATTGCCGACATGAAATTTTCATCGGGAAAGTAATGTAAAAAATTATCATATTGTGAACGATAGCGATTTAACCCCTTTTGTGTGCCTACCCAAATATCCCCTTTATTCAAGGGATCACCTACAATTGACGTGATAAAATTGGAACTGATACTTGAGAGTTCACGGGCAGAATATTGATAGTGTTTTACTCCCTGTTGCGGAGTTATCTTGTACAGTCCGTTGTTCGTGCCGCACCACAAATTATTTTCGCCGTCACGATACATGGCTGTGATCACCTGATAATTAAGTTCTTCTGTACCGGGCAGGCGGTAACTACTGTTATCAGAAAAATCATAGACGAATATTCCATGATGGGTGCCGATCAGAATAGAATTTGAATTATGCCCGGCAAAGGAGAAAATAACATTGCTCATCAATCCTTTGTCAATTGTATGATGGGAAAAATTCCGGGCCGGGTAATATTTATAAAGCCCCTTCCCCTTCAGGCTGATCCACAAAACACCGCTGCGATCATAATAGAGTGCATGAATACCAGTGGAATTGTGGGTTTCAATATTGATTTCATAAGTATGAATTTTAATATTTTCTAAATTTTCCACCGGACTGATTTTGTATATTTTGTAGCCACTGCCTAACCACAGATTACCAAATTCATCCCTGACCATGGCATTTTTTTGGATATTGAATATTTTCTCTGAAAAATTTTCCTGATCTATTTTAATCAATTCTGTTTTTGCTTCATCGTACAAATAAAATCCGGCCTTTGTTGAGATTAAAAATAAGTTCTCTTTAACCGGAAAAATAAAATTCACATCAATGGTTTCCAGAAAATGCTCAAGTACCAGTATTTTTTCGTTTACAGGAGAAAAATTAAGTTTATAAAATCCGTTATCACCGGTTGCTGCCAGCAGGGTATTATCGTCAATGATCTCTATATCGGTGATATGCTGTGAAATTCCGGCAGGAATAATAGCGGTACTGTCAGCATTTAAATTCCAGTAAAATAATCCATCGTCTGTCCCAAACCATATCTGGTAGTTGTCATGGTCAATCGCGGAAATATTTGCGCTGCCGGTGACGGCTTCCATGAAAAATGAAAATTTTCCGGAGCGAAGGTCAAGAGAGTTTAGGCCTCCAAACTTTGTTCCAACCAGAAGTACTGAACTATCGGTCTCACAGATATCGGTTATATGATCATCGGAAATACTGTTTTCATTATAGGGGTCAATTTTGTAACTATCATAATCCTGGCCGTCGTACTTGTACAGTCCGTCCGTGGTACCAAACCAGATATAACCTTGATTATCCTGGTGTATGACATTAATTGATTTATGAAAATCCAATGATATTAAGCTAAGTTTATCTTCCTGTCCCAGGAGACAGGTTGACAGAAGCAGACTAATGATAAAAAAATTTATTTTATTTCTCATCCCTTTTACCAAATTATATTTTCGTTATCTAAGACCGGCGATTTTTAAAAATAGTTGTCGTAAAAATTAAATTTATTCAGCAAACCGGTATAATAAAATATTTAATAATTTTACTGATATTCAGGTAAAAGTAATGAAGCGGAACATGCAGGAATATAGTCGGAAAAGTCAGGAATATAATTCTTCATAGTCTACAGATTAGAATAATGGAGAACAAAAAATTTATAGAAGTAATAAACTAACTTTTTTTCTTATTATGAAACATTAATATTTTGTAATCGTATGAAAGTTGTTAATTAAAATTAAAAAAGGAGAAATTTTCATGTTAAAACATTTAGGCAGTGAACGGAGAATTGAATTGGTTTTAGTGGTGGCGCTTTTTTTTCTGTTACCACAAATTGCTTTAAGCCAGCAACCAAACCAAATGCCTAATCAAATGCAAGGGCAAGAGCAAGCTAAGTCCATTGAAGTATCTGACGAAGAAGTCACAACATTTGTTAAAGCCCAAAATAAACTTCTGGATGTTCAGGAAAAATCCACTGAAAAGATGATGACCACTATTGAAGATGAAGGTCTTGATGTGGAGGTATATAACAAAATCGCACGGCAGGCCCAAAGGGCTAATTCTGCAGAAGATATTAATGCCACTGAAACAGAGTTACAAAAATTCCAAAATGCCTCAACTAAAGTTTCGAAAATTCAGCAATCAATGCAGCAAGATCAGGAAGAAGTACTGAAAAAAATGGATATGTCACCAAAACGCTACCAGGAAATTGAGATGGCGGCAATGCAAGATATGAAATTACAGGAAAGAATTATTAATAAAATGGATAAAGATAAAGAAAAATAATCCTAATCATTCATTGAATATCCGGGCTTTTTACGGATAGAATAACATTCAGGTTAAACCTTGTTATTCCGGTCTTAGCCAGGTAAATGTTTATTCAACAACGGTTCCGTAAATTCGGAACCGTTGTTATTTTTAGTATTAAAAAAATTCTATGATATGAAAAATGTATATCTGTTTGAAGCAGCCTTAATATTAAATGCAGGGGCTAACTCATGAATTCGCCCATCAACCAATGCCTTAGAAAATAAACAATCCAATCAGACCACAAGATAAAATCACAAAAATCGGATGTAATTTACCTTCAAATATTATCAGCACGGCCAGAGCGGCAACTGCCAGAAACAAATCTATCCGGTTTTCCAGGACTTCGGAACCGTAAGACCAGGTGGCATAAAAAATTAAGCTCAACACTCCCACTTGCAAACCTTCCCGAAACTTGATTATGTGTTCATTGGAACCGACCTTCTCAACAAGGGGAGCAATGATTATGAGAATCGTAATTGATGGAAGAACGACAGCAATTGTAGCTATTATAGCACCCAAAATACCGTTTATGCGTAATCCCACAAAAGTTGCGGCATTGACTGCAATTGGTCCCGGGGTCATTTGTGCAATTGCCAGAAGCGAGGCCATTTCTTTAAAAACCAGCCAGTTTTGCTGAGTCACTATTTCATGCTGGATAAGAGGAATCGTCACCAATCCGCCGCCATAAGCGCCAATGCCAATTAATGTAAAACTTTTAAATATCTGTATTAATGTTCGCAATCTGTCTCCGTGGATTATTCAAAATATATATTTATTCGGGGTGTTTACATAAAAAATATCCCAGCACCCCACTGCCAATTATGCTCCAAATAGGATGAAACTTCAACCCCAGAACAATTACAACTCCAACGATAAAGACAATTATATTTTGCCAATATCGCAAATGTTTTCTGCCAAAAACATATACGGTAAATGCCAGCTGGGCTGAAACTGCTACAGCGCAGCCGTGTAAAAAAGCTGCAACTCTAGGATAATTAAAGTAGGGCAAAGCAACAAAATATATCAATAAAATTATAAAAAAAGAGGGAAGCACAGTTCCCAGCATCGCCATCATTGCACCGGATTTTCCGCGTAAGCGTCTTCCCTGCAAATAAGCAAAATTCATGGCTATGGCTCCGGGAACAAGAGTCGCCGTTGACATTTCCTTAATAAATTCCCTGTCACTGATCCATTTTCGCTTAAGTACCAATTCATGCCGCATAACAGTTGCCATGGCTAGGCCACCACCTAAAGTAAACATACCGATTCTAAAATAAGTTAAAAAAATTAAACCGAATGGCACTGAATTTTTTCTATTATGTTTTTCTCCCTCACTATTGCTGTCATTTAACATTGGATCGCTATTTTTTCCCTTTCCAAACTTTATATTTGATAATTAAAAACATGCAAAATTACTCAAAATAATTATAAAATGAAACCATAATAAGAAATTGTCTTTTTTCTATCCAACAATTATTCATCCATTCAGGTTAATCCCGATAGTTTCCACTGGAACATCCGGCCTCTGGCGGAAGGAAACGTATCGGCGCGGAGCGGGCATTATTCATATTTTTATGAATAATGCAGGTTATAGACCCCACCAGTCTTTGATTCCGTTCATCAACATCTGTATTGCTACAGTGCCGAGGTAAAGAGAAGTCACTTTACCCATGACACTGACATACCGGTCAATGACACGGGCGTTTTTAGGCAGGACAATATCATGGATGATCTTCAGTAGAATAAGCACACCAATGGTAAATGTGACAGCAATAATGATCGCCAGAGAGGCCTTTAAAACACCCAGGTTTTTACCCGCTAACACGCTGACATTCAATGAGCCGGGGCCAATCAAAATCGGCATGGCAATAGCGCCTACTTTATCCTGGGAATCACCTCTGAGGCTGGAAATAGCGGCATTTCCATTGAACATAAAATTGATACTGATCAGTAAAAATACAATCCCTCCGAAAATCTGAAAGGATTCAAACTTGGCATGGATAAAACTCTGAAAAATTATTTCACCGGTAATGGCAAAAGCAATGAACACTATACTACTGATCATACCGGCCATTCCGAGGATACCGGCAAACTCCTTCAGGGTAATGGTTTTAATGATTTCCACCAGGTAAATCACCAGTAAAAATGGATTTAAAAGCATTATCATTAAAATAATCATTTGAAAAAAACTATCCATTATTACCTTTGTTTATTTTATTAATAACATCTTTTGAACTTTATACTTATCCGACTGCCGTAAATATATGAAATATATTCCGCTACTTGCAAATTCACCCCTATCGGTCAATCCGTCCCAGTGAAATATGTGCAATCCTTTTGTGTAATTATCAAATTGAAATTCACGAACAGTCTGACCTCTGAGATTAATAATTTTCAGACTTGCTCTCTGATTGTTTTTCAGCCGGACCATCAATTTTGTATAATTGCCGGATTTTACGAGAAATGGATTGGGAGCGGCTGAATATATTTTCAAATTTTCATCAGCTGAAGTTGTTAATTCTCCGGGATATTTAAAATCCAGGATTTCTTCATAATTACCATTATCAAAAGACGCTGTGAATCTATTGGTATTGACCATTGTGGAATCTATCATCAAATCAACCTTAACGGTATCCTCATCCTGTACTATACCACTAATGGGTGTTATGGCTAAAAATGACGGTTGATTTTTAAACTCAAAATGCCCGCTGCCCTTACCGATATTAAAAACCCTGGCGGTGATATGATTTTTTCTAAAATTATCCGATCCTAAAATAAAGGCTGTTTGCGGCCGGTCAGGATTCCTTTTTATCAATGCCGTAAAAATCGAATCCTCATTAGCATTGGAAGTAAAATGAATATTGTCTTTGTACAAACCGGGAAGCAGTGCCGCGGTATCAGGACGAACTTCAATTTCCATCTTGCCGGCACTCAAAACACCCTCTGTAGGGGACAAATTCAAATAGTCAGGACCACTCGATACTTTCCACTTTAAGGCTTCAGTGCCAATATTTTCAACAACAATATTACGGATTGAATCTGACTGAAATAAAAACAAACTGTCGGGCATTACAACCAATCCCGGCGGCGCAAAAATCTCCTGGGTAACCACAGCACGAATCAGCCAGTTGCCTTCCAGTTTTCCTTCGCTTTCAGAGAGTTGAAAACTATTCAAATTATAAAAAGCGCTTCCGCTGGATAGATAGGAATATCTAAATCCCTGATCGGTTTCCGAATAGCCGATGCTGTAATTATCATCGGTTGCCGAACCAATGGAAACATAAAATGAATCCTTGTCAATTTCCAGTGGTTCCGGGAGATTAAACAATGTCCACTCCTGGTAATTGGGCGTCACTTCATTGTAAGTTTTCAGCGGCGCCGCTGTCAAACGCTCATAAATTTTTACATTTACCGGCGTTGATGTGCCAGCATTAAATTTTACCGCCTTTAAATCGGATTTTTGATCCAGATAAAACTTTTCCGCCGCCACATTATTCTTGTCCAGGGAAATGTAATAATCCAACTGATCGTCATCATGACTTAATTCTATCTCCTGCGTTCCGCCGACTCCAATGGCGGAATAGGAAAAATCCAATTGATTGGAATTATCCAATGTGGCTGTCCAGGCGACAATAAAACTGAGTTTGTCATAGGCTTCACCAAACTCCAGGTCTTCCAGCACAAAATTTCCCGAGCTGATATCGATTTCCTCAATTTCCGTGATATCCTTCTCTTTTATCATGATCAGTTTAGACAGGGAATGCTGCTCAATATTTATTTCAAAATTGATGTTTTTGCCGCCATTGAACTGCAAGTATTGGGTGGCTTGCGGTTTGACTGTTGCCTGTATGATTTGTCCGTCAGTAAAATTGGAATGGAAATATTTCGATTGGACGCTGGGTATAGCCATACCATAATAACTATATCTTCCGTCACCAATCGTTTCATCATTAACTAAATTGGCAATGAACCATTCCTTTAAAATATCCTTAAAAGTGAGATCATATCCCAGGGCTTGAATACTTTGCTCATAACTAAGCGTACTGTTGCTCTGATTGCGCAGTACATGTTGAATGGCTTCTTCACCAAACCGCTGGTAAATATAAAAAGTCCACAAGCCAACCTTTGAATAATCCAGCAGGGAACCGTCAAACTCAGCCAACTTACGGTTGGTATCAACCAGATATCTGGAATAAGAATGCGCATCGTATCCTAATAATTTCGGCGCCAGTTCGGAAAAGCCCTCATTTAACCAGGTACTTTCATTTGGATCATAGTTGTAGTGAATCAAATGCTGTAATTCATGGGCAACAATTCCAAGCGTGTAGGGATCATCGGTTTTGGCAGGATTTGTATCAATATAAATGATATCACTGTAATTGCCCTTGCTTTTGCTTTGGTCGAGGGGATCAAAATATCCCGCGACATAGGTATCGGAACTGCCCTGTTCATAACCATCCCTGGCATCAACCAGCAGGACAAATAATTTATCATTGTTGTCCACATCGGGCACATCCCCAAAGATCGATGTCAGGTTATTGTAAATGCCTTTATTGGGGTCTTTTGATCCGGTGGGTGTTTCATGCAGCATGGAGCGCACGATAGAAGTAACCGACTGATCGGTAATATTGCCGTTGTCATATTCATCGGTTTCGGCATAGATCACGATCATGCTGTCTTCATAAAGTTTGTAAAACTCAACACTTACCAATTCCACCGGTGAAGCATGCAGGTCTTCGCGAAGATAAAAAGTGGTATCTCCCACCGTTGCGCTTTTGGCTAATGGCTGAATAACTCTGTCAATGTTTAACTGATGGGTTAATTGAAAAGGAGCCGGTCTTGGAACCGGCTCTTTTTTTATCTGACTCAATAAATTTGAGGCTATAATCAGGTATAAAAATATTTGTAAAAATTTCATTGTTATCTTTCCGGCAAAGAGTGTCTTTCCTTTACGGGATTTCGTGTCATAAGATCAAGAAGCGCTTTCCTGGGGTCTTTGTTTTTAAAGAGCACGGTATAAATTTGTTCCGAAATCGGCATTAAAACATTGTGCTTTTTCATCATCTGATGAACAGTGTGAGCGGTATGGACACCTTCGGCAATCATGGACATTCCATCCAGTACTTCCTGCAATTTGCGTCCTTTGCCGATTTCTTCTCCCACATACCTGTTTCGACTGTGTTTACTGCTGCAGGTTACAATTAAATCGCCAACTCCGGATAATCCGGCAAAGGTTTCCTCCCGGGCCCCCAGTTCCATGCCCATTCGCGTAATTTCCATTAAACCACGGGTAATGAGCGCCGCTTTGGTATTATCGCCCAGTCCCATACCATCACAAATGCCGGATGCAATGGCAATGACATTTTTTATAGAGCCGCCGATTTCCACCCCAATAATATCACTATGAGAATATACTCGAAAATATTTGTTCATGAACAGGTTCTGAACATAATCAGCGGTTTCCGGATTTTCCGAAGCAGCTACGATGGCTGTCGGCACTTCCCGGGAAACTTCCTCGGCATGACTGGGCCCGTAAAGGGCGACGATCTTATCTTTCGGATGATTCAGGACATCATGGATCACCTCACTCATTCTCAGTAAGGTATTTTCTTCTATCCCTTTGGTCAGGTTAACAAATACAACACTCTGATTCACCTTTCCCTTCAATTTTAACAATAAATCCCTGACCGTATGCGATGGGACAACCAGACAAATTACCGTTGCGCCGGCAACGACTTCTTCAAGATCATGGGAAATAAGAATTTTTTCAGGTATGGGAATTCCCGGCAAAAGCGGATTCTTCCCGGTTTTATTCATCATATCTACATTTTCCTGATAATATTCCCATAGGCGCACCTGGTGTCCGATTTTGTTCAGATGAATGGCAATTGTGGTTCCCCAGCTTCCGGCGCCGAGTACGGCAATCTGTTCTTTTTTCCTGAACATACTTAAACAATCTCTCCAATAATTGCGGGTTCCTCGCCGGCGGCAGTTAACTTTTTCATGAAATCATCAACCTTGGCAGCGTCAACGACCAAAATCAATCCAATGCCCAGGTTAAAAACACGGCCCATTTCATTATCAGATATTTTGCCCAGTTTTTGAATATATTTGAAGACCGGCAGCCATTCCCAGGCTTTCCAATCCACGTATAAACTCATATTTTCTGGTACCACCCGTTTGGTGTTTCCAATGATACCGCCGCCGGTTACATGGCTAATGGCATGCAGCGCCGGGTCTTTTAAGAAGGGTTCAACCGGTTTGAGGTAAGAGCGATGAACCTGGAGCAGAGCGTCGGCTAATGTGGCGCCAATCTCTTCCACGAAATCATTGACATCATGCTTTTCAAACAAAACCGACCGGGCCAGAGAATAACCATTGGTATGCAGGCCGGAAGACTTTAGTCCGATCAGGACATCACTTTTCCGGACACGGTCAACAAGAATATCCTGTTTATCAACAATACCGGTAATGGTGCCGACCAAATCATAATCATCAGTCTGATAAATGCCTGGCATCTCTGCGGTTTCGCCGCCGATCAGAGAACAATTATTCTCACGGCAGGCTTTTGTCAAACCGGCCACAATATCGTGAAATACCTCCTGATCAAGTTTGCCGGTACCGACATAATCAAGAAAATACAAGGGTTTTGCTCCGGTTGTCAGAATATCGTTGACACAGTGATTGACCAGACATTGGCCGACAGTATCATGCCGGTTTGCTTTATTGGCGACAATCAGTTTTGTACCCACACCGTCAGCACTGGAAACCAGTACCGGATTTTTATAATCTTTAAAATCAAATTCAAATAAGCCGCCGAAGCCGCCGATATTGGTCAACACGTTTTTCGAAAAGGTACCTTTCACCATTGACTTGATATTTTTAATCGCTTGTTCACCGGCATCAATATCAACACCGGCTTTTTTGTAGGATGATTCCATATTTCTTTACTTTACTCCACCATAAATTTCATTAATTTCATTCTCATAATCTTTCATGATAACATTACGTTTGATCTTCAATGATGGCGTCAATTCTCCTTTTTCAATGGAAAACTCTTCCGGCAACAAACTGTATTTGCGGACTTTTTCAAATTGCGCAAATCCATCCAGTGACTCCAACACAACAGTATCATAGATCTTTTTGACTTCCGGAAGTTTAAGCAATTCTGCTGTGGAATTCCACTGTAAACCTTGTTTTTTTGCCCATTCTTCCAGTGTTGGTAGCGACGGCACGATCAGGGCGGAAATATATTTGCGTTTATCCCCAAGAATAATGGCCTGCTCTATCCATTTGGATGCCACTAAAATATTTTCCATCGGTTGCGGCGCAACATTTTTTCCACCGGCAGTTACAATAATATTGCGTTTACGGTCTGTGATCTTGATATATCCGTCTTCATCAATTTCTCCAATGTCGCCGGTATGAAACCATCCGTCACGATCGAATAACTCCCGGGTGGCGGCTTCTTCTTTATAATATCCTTTCATAATGTTGTCACCACGGATGATAATCTCTCCGTCATGGGCAATATCAACCTCGACACCGTCAATAGGCGGGCCAACGGTTCCAATTTTGTTTCTTTCAAGCCGATTAACCGAAATTACAGGAGAAGTCTCTGTCAGGCCATAGCCTTCCAGAATGGTGACACCAATCGCATTGAAAAATTCACCGATTTCAGCCGGTAATGGCGCTCCGCCGGAAACAAAATAGCGCAGCTTCCCTCCCACCTGTTGTTTAATTTTGGAATAGACAAGTTTATCGGCATTGGCGCGTTGCATATTTAATAACGGGCCGATCTTTTTGCCTTTGGCAGCTTTACGGACACATTTTTTCCCCACATTAACAGCCCACCAGAAAACCTTTTTCTTCATAAAGGATTCGTTGGATATGGAGGACAAAATTTTCCCGTATATTTTTTCATACAATCGTGGCACAGAGACCATTAAGGTGGGTTTTACCTCTCTGATATTATCGGCTACTTTTAACAAATTTTCCGCATAAAAAATCTTGGCCCCGTAAAAAGTGGGCAAAAAATGACCGGCAGTTCGCTCAAAACTATGACTTAAGGGCAAAAAGGATAAAAAAGAATCCCTCTCTGATAAATCCAGGGCTTTGACCGACGCGACCACATTGCTGCAAATATTTTTGTGGGTCAGCATCACCCCTTTAGGCTCACCGGTGGTACCGCTGGTGTAAATCAATGTTGCGACATCGTCGGGCTTAATTTTCATATATTCATCTTCGAATTTGGTTGGGTTTTCCTTTTCAAATTCTTTTCCTTTTTTCAATAATTCATCCAGGGTAATGAATTTCGGATGATCAATGTCACTGTTATCCAGCATGATCACCTTTTTTACAATATGCAGGTGATCGATTATTGACAGAACCTTATCGGCTAATTTCCGTGTGCCGCATACCAAATATTTAGATTCCGAATGCATGGTAATCCATTTCATTTGCTTGGGAGTCAGCGTCGGATAGATAGTTGATAAAATACCGCGGCTAAAAATAGTTCCGTAATCAAAAAGCGCCCACCAGATACTGTTATCAGCAATAATACCAACGTGGTCACCCTGCTCAAATCCTAGGGAATACAATCCATTACTAATATTTTTTACATAATTCCAGGCATCATTAAAACTGATATGAACCCATTTCTTGTTACTTTTATATCCGTAGATATCTTTATCAGCATATTTGTCAACGGCATTTTTAAACATTCCTGTGATCGTATTAAAATTGAATTCACTCATTTTCACCCCTTTTAAAAATATTTATTTTTCATTTGATTTTTATTCCAGATTATTTAATTTACCGGCGTTCTTTTTAAGGCCGAAGTGGTGGAATTGGTAGACGCAACGGATTCAAAATCCGTCGAGCTTATGCTTGTGGGGGTTCGACTCCCCCCTTCGGCACTACCCAATAAAAAAAGCCTTGTAAATACTGGATTTGCAAGGCTTTTTTTGTAAAAATTAGTTCGAACTGAAAGATCGTTATCATTGGTATTGAGTTTTATATTTTGATATGAATTATTCATAAGCTCTAATTTAACGGTCAAACCCTGATTTGAAAACAATTTTTTGCTTGACACGTTTTAATAATAACGGATAAGTTAACAAATATTTAATATTTCAATGTCCGGATTTTTTATCTCCGGCAATAATATCTTTAAAAATATTGAAAAAATTATAGATTGTAAAATCAGTATTAACAGCAACCAGGCATTAAAATAACAAAAGATTTTTTAATGATTATCTATCCTTTTTATCATCCGTTGTGCTTTATCCCATTCCTCATCTGCAGTGGGATATAATTTTTTTACTTTTTGCAATTCCGATATGGCCTTTTCATTCCTTCCCATTTCTTTATAACAACATCCAACCCGGTATTGTGAATAAGCTTCCTTGTTTCCGTCACCCAGACCGAATACGCGATTGTACAGTTTGATTGCTTGTGAATACTCTTTATTCACATATAAAATCTCTGCTTCCCACCATTGCGCGTTATCAGCCAATGCATGCTTTGGATACTTTTCATAAATGGTCTTAAAAATTGTTTTAGCCTCATTGAATTTTTTGTCATAAAAATAATTCAGGCCGCTTTTATATGACTGCTCGACAGTTTTTGGCGACAGTGACAAATCTTTGTCCTTTTTCTTCAAGGCATACAGCAATGACATTCCTCTGGGGATATCCGCCAGTGTTAAGGATACCCGGCGATTTAACTGGTTTTTCAGTTTATTGTCTTGTGGCGCCAGAAAATCTCCCACCCCCATATTCATAATGAAAATTCTTGTGGCCATTTTTTTCTGTTCATCAGCAGGAACAAGGTCCAGCAACAGTTGGCCGACAGTTTCACACCGTTTCCTGGAAATTTGAGTGTTGATTTCAGGAGACCCGGTAGGATCGGTATAGCCCCGTAAATTCAGATAAATTTTATCATTCTGTTGTAAGGCTTTGATCGCTTTTGCCAGGGTTATCACATAATTTTTATTGAAGTTTTTGCTTGGCGTTTTATATTGCCCCAAATCAAAATATATATCATCAAAATACATGTTCAATTCCTGATAATCATTCCGAAATTGCTCATCTCCCTTTGCAACAGTATCTTGAGAAGATTTTCCCTGGGTAATATGTATTTTCTGCTGACATTGAACAGGGGATTTATCCGGATCATACATGATTTCCGCCTTAATGATTTTGTTTCCGGTCCCAATATTTTTTTTCACATAATCAGCACTATATTTGATTGTATATACTTTATCTGATTTGGACCCTTTTTTAACTGTTTTCCAATTCCCTGTATTATCCTGCCAGGAAATTGAAATATCAGCTGTTCCCTCGCCAATAATTACCAGCAACAGTTCATTTTTGGACTTTAGTTTAAAAGTATCAGCAGGCACAAGAGAAAATTTAAACTCAGGAATATCGGATTTCTGAGAAATTTTTTCAGCAGCGTTGGTCTGAACAGCTTTTTTTGACTCAGGTTGCTGCTTACGTTGATCTTCAATGACCTTTTCAGGCGGGTCTTCTTTCACAACCTGTTTGCTACTGCTGCAACCTATTAAAAATACAATGAATAGAATAAAATATTTCTTCATATCTACCTCAATTATCCAATTTCCCCAATTACTGATAATATTATAGATTTATTCGAAATTTCAAAAGCATAAAAAAAAATCATCCGAAAAACGGATGATTTTTTCAAATTTATTATTGATTATTGATCTGAATTAATCTTCTTCCTGAGGTTTATCCATTTTGGATTCCTCAAGTTTTTCCACCTGGTCTTCAATATTATTAAGGTTTCTGTTCAATCTGCGCAGAATCTGTTTCAGATCGAGAATTTCATTGTTTGTTTCTCTTCTGACACTGGAAAGTTTGTCTGAAGTCTCCTGCAGTTGAGTTTTTAGTCCGGTTAATTCCTCATTTGTACTGGACTTGAATTCTTCAAGAGAAAAATTTACATCATCAATTTTTGTGGCCAATTCCTGTTTGGTGTTATCAAGCTTTCTATTTAAATCTGCCACTGAATTTTGGAATTCCTGGATGTGTTTTCCACGGCCGGTAAATTTTAATTCAAGATCGTGAAGCGCATGGTCAAAAGATTCAACCTGAATGGATTGTAATGAATCCTGGCTATTCAGCACAGTCATACGTTCGTTCACAGTACCAAATTTGTATGCAAAAAATATTGATACTCCGATCAAAATAACAATTGCAATAGTTTTAATTACTTCTTTCATTTAATAGCTCCCATTATTTTTTATTTAAACTCTTCCGGATGTGACTGTATCGGCCGACATCCCCTCCTTTTTTCTTTTTATGCTAAATTTTCAAAATCAAATAACGATATAGAATTTACAAATCTATAATTAATTTTCAATACTTTTCTTTAAAAAAATAGATATTGACCAACCCAAAATCCATTATTCAATTATCAAAGCTTGATATTAATTTTTTGTCCGCATTTACAACGCGGTTGTTTTAAATTATTTTTCACGACAGTGAAGATCTGCCTCTCAATCAATAACTCACCGCAATTGGGACAATAAGTATTATCATACTTTGTTGTCATTACATTGCCCTCATATACATAAAGAAATCCTTTGTCAAGAGCAATCTGTCGAATATTATCCAGGGCTTGTTTTGACGTTCTGGGTACATTCAGCATTTTATAAGCCGGATGAAATGCCGAAAAATGAAGAGGAACTTCCGGACCAACATGATCGTAGAGCCAGTCCAGCAGATCAGTTACATTATTCTCTGAGTCATTGTATCCGGATACAATTAAATTTGTGATTTCCAGAAAAACATCCATTTTTGCCAGCTCCTGAATGGTTCGCAATACCGGTTCCATCTCAGCGTGACAAATATCTGAATAAAAATTTCCGCTACTACTCTTGAGATCAATGTTAGCAGCGTCAATTAAAGAATATATTTCCCGTAAGGGTTCAGGGTTTATATAACCATTGGAAACTATTACAGTTTTCAGGTCTTGCGCTCTTGCAATTTCTGCGATATCGATTATATATTCGCCAAAAACCGTTGGCTCATTATAGGTAAAGGCTATTGATTCACATTCATTATTAACAGCCAGGTCTACCACCTCGGCAGGAGCCAGATATTCACGGTCTTTTCGAACATAATTTTGCCGGGCAATCTGATAGTTCTGACAAAACTGGCATTCCAGATTGCACCCAATGGTACCGATAGAAAAAACCCTGGAACCGGGATAAAAATGAAATAATGGTTTTTTTTCGATGGGATCGATATTGAGGGCGCTGGGATAGCCGTACACAAGAGTGTGTAATTTACCCTTCTTATTCTGGCGCGTTTGACAAAATCCCTTTTTATCTTCTGCAATGATACAATTTCTCGGACACAATTGACATTGAACGCGATTATCTTCTTGTGCCTGCCACCATTTTGCTAACATAGTTTTTTTATCCTATTAAAAGGTTAAAGTAAAACAGCATTAGAAAACTACAAATATGCGATCCGATTGTCAATAGGGTTTTATTATTAGGCGAAAAAAATAGGGTGAGAATTGAAATTCCCACCCTGATATGATGACTGATTACAATCTATTAGTTGTAGAGTTTTGTTCTTAATTTTAAGACGGTACCGGGAGTAATATTATCCAGATCAGATCCTAATTTTGTTGCGTTATCCCGTAAAATAACAATCCATGCATAATTGTTGTCGTATTTTTTACCGGCAATTGACCAGAGTGTTTCATTTGTTTTCACGGTGTAATCATAGTATTCGTACTTCAAAGGATTGGCGTTTTCCTTCTCCTTTTTTAACAAAAATTCATGATAAGGGAAAATAAGATTTGGATTGTTACCGATCTTTTTCTTATTCCACTTATAAATCAGTTTCCATTTGGATTTGTCGCCATATTCGTTTTTGGCGATTTTTGACAACCAATCATTGGGTTTGACCATGTAAAAGATTTCAATGGTGTCTTCTTCCGTAACTGCAGTAAGAGCATCTTCTACTTTTTCTTCCTTCTGTTCCACTGGTTCCTTTTTTTCAACCTGTTGTTCTTTCTGCACGGGTTCTTCTTTGACAGCTTCCTTTGCACAAGATACAAAAAGAATCACTGAAATACTCATTACCAACAATATGCGAAATCTGTTCATTTTTTACTCCTCTGTGTTAATTTCCTTTTATCTTTAATCTTACTAAAAATTGCAAAAAAAATCAAAATAGTCAAGCTTAAATATTATTATTTGTTATCAGACTTAATTTCTTAGTAATTTTTTAATTTTATTCATTGAAAATTTTTTAAAAATTATTAATTAATTTATTATAAATTATAGGCTAATTAAAAATTATTTTATTCAATTTTCAAAAAGAGTTAAATTTCCAAAATTTTACATAAAAAATACAGCAACTCCTAAGATTGCCACAATTGCTCCGAAAATTTCTTTCCAATGAATTTTTTCATGCTTAAATGTAATCGCAAACAAGGTAATTACCAAAGGAGAAAGTGCAATTAATGTAGAAGCTATCCCGACTTTGGCGTTTTGTACGGCCAGCAGACTTAGGGAAATCCCCAAAAAAGGGCCCATAAAAGATCCGGCGGCTATGTTGGAAATTGCTTGCCTGTCTTTAAAGGCGATAAAAATTCTCCGCCAATTATTCCGGAATATAAAGATAATCGTAAAACCGAAAACTCCGGCCAGCAACCGGATTTGTGTGGCTGCGAAAGCATTGTAATCCTGTACACCAAATTTACTGAGAATTAATCCCGATGCCTGCCCAATCGTACCGCCTAATGCCAGTAAAACACCCAAAACCGGGTGACTGAAGCGCACCTGCCGGCGTTCAGTGTCTCTTTCCAGAATAACTATTGAAATTCCGGTTATGGAAATCATCATGCCACCGATCTCCAGCATCGTCATGCTTTCATGCAGAAAAATCCAACTAAGAATCGCGGAAACCGGTGGAACCAGCGACATTATCAACATTGAAATGCGGGCTCCCAGTACGACAAAAGCTTCAAACAATAACAGATCGCCCAGGACAACGCCAATTATTCCCGATAAAAAAAGCCAAAACCAAATGTGCCCGCTGGCATCAAAAGGGAGTATCATGCCCCTTGTTATCAACGTAAAAATACTAAGAAAAAACAACCCCAAAAAAAGCCTTAAATAATTAACCGCCAGCGAGCCGACCTTTTTGCCGGCATTTTCAAAAAAAATCGCATTGAAGGCCCAGCAAAAGGCTGTGGCAAGTGCGGCTAATTCCCCTAAATAATTATTGATAAAATCCATAATTTTCCTGTTTTAAAGTTATAAATTTCTGATTTCTTCGGGCAATATTCCGAGCATCGACTTGTCAAAGATAAATTTATGATTATTGATCGTGATTGAGGAAACGGGCGTCACACCATTCATAGAATTTGTAATAAAACAGCTGTCAAATCCCGAAACATCTTCAATATTAATAAAATCCTCAATAACCGTTGTCTGCTTGTGTATAATGAGTGCCTTTCTGACAATACCGGGTAAAATTGGCAACCGCTGATCCGGTGTATAAATTTTCCCATCTTTTATAAAGTGAATATTTGAGGTTGTGAGTTCCAGCAGATGACCGGCGCGGTCATAAAATAAATAATCATCAAAAAGAGAGTCATCAAGCAACCCTTTGTTATAGATATTTTCAAAATAATTCATGGTTTTAAACCGGTACAATGGATTATCACCACGATTCGTTTGTTTTGCCAACAAGTCCGGAGCGTTTTTTCTGATAGTGAGTTTTTGTGGCATGATGAGATATTTCATTTGATCATCAGTGTCCAGATAGATCATAATTTTTATGCGGGATTCTTGTAACTGATTTACTTCCATTAACTTTCTTAAAACTTTCGGAATGTCACATTTTTTTATCTGAAATTTAAAATAAGAGGCTGATTTATTCAGCCTTTCCAGATGTTCCTTCAGGAAATGGAATTTATTCTCACTGTATTTCATTGTGGTAAAGAAGCCCATGCCATACTGAAAACCGGGAGCGCTAATCGGAATATATACTTTTTCCTGCTCAATGTATTTGTTATCATGATACACTATCATTTATGACCCTCCAAAAGCGCCAGAATATTATTGATTTTAGTTTTCATTTCCAAATATTCTTCCTCTGGTTTTGAATCTATCGTAACCGCACCGCCGGAATTTAAAAATATTTCATCGTCCTTAATGATGGCAGTTCTGATTATAATACTTGAATTTAAAAATGCCCGGTTCATAATCAGTATCGATCCGGTATACAAATTTCGAGAGTAAGTTTCCAATTCATCAATTATCTCCATTGTCCGTATTTTGGGGCAACCGGTGATCGAACCACCGGGAAATGTCGCTTTAATCAGATCAATATAGTCAGAATCCCCACGAAGTCGTGATTCAACACAACCCACTAAATGGTAGACATTTTCAAACTTTTCCAATTTTTTAGGGTTTTTGACGAATACTGATCCAATCTCAGAGACTTTTCCCAGATCATTACGCAGCAGGTCAATAATCATAAATAATTCCGCCTGGTCTTTTGCCGAAGCAAGTAATCGATGGATTTTCTCCTGATCCTGAACCGCATTGCTCCCTCTTTTAATTGTACCTTTGATCGGGCGGGTTTCAATTGTTTTTCCCTTTGCCCGCAGAAACATTTCAGGAGATATGGATAATATTTTTAAATCCGGCAAATTCAAAAAACAACTAAAGGGGGCTGGATTAGCCGCATACATACGCTTGAAAAGGGCAAAGGCATTTCCAATAAACCGTCCATTGATTTGCTGGGTAAAATTGACTTCATATACATCCCCCTGCCTGATATAATCCTGTATTTTTTCAACTTTGTGAATATATTTTTCACGGGTCAGTCCATTTTTTATCTGGCTGACTGAATAGTCCTGACAATCCGACACATCAGCATTAAAAGAATGCTCTCTTTCATATTCGATATCAATCCGCCAGGCTTGTTTTGAATAATTATCAAAAACATAATAACATCTGTAGGCTAAAAACTGGAAAAGTGGTGCCTGGTAAGAATCAACTGTGGTTTTCGGCAGCCTTTCAATTTCCCGGCACATTTCATAAGAAAAATACCCGACCAAGCCAATTATATTGGCCGGAAAAGGTAACTTGTGAAAAGCTGTATTGTTTAAAAAGCCCTTCAGCCAATCCCAAACATTAAATATTTTTCCGGTTTCTGTATTCACATGGAGCAAATTATCTCTGTAAGAGACAATTAAATTAGGGTCTATCGCCATGAAGGAAAATTCTGAATTAGTTTTGTCTCCGGTGCCAGTTAATAATGCACTGCCGGGTTTTGACGCGTGCTTTTCAAAAAGGATTTCAGGTTGGCTGAAATCTATTTTACCAATGTTGTAACTTTTTATGTTTAAAAATTTTTCATACATAATTGAGAAATTCCCTGATAAGAAGGTCCCCTTGCTGTGTCAGAAAAGATTCCGGATGAAATTGCAATCCAAACACCGGATAATCACGATGAGAAACGGACATGACTATTCCCTCTTCTGTCTTGCTATCGATAATCAGACAGGGCGGAATATCGGCAACAATCAAAGAATGATACCGGGCAGCATAAAATTCCTTTGCAACTTGTTTAAACAGGCCGGTTTGCTGGTGTATAATTTTTGCGCTTTTTCCATGTACCGGTAAGGGACTTCTTTTTGTGGTACCGCCAAATACTTCATTGATACATTGCATTCCCAGGCAAATTCCCAACAAGGGTAATTTATCATAAAAAGACTCAACAATCTTTTTTGAGATGCCTGCATCGCGAGGACTTTTGGGGCCGGGTGACAATATAACGCCGGAATATTCCCGCATCTGAATGTCATCTATGGATATCGCATCATTTCGGCATACCTCGACAATTCCATTAAATAACTTTTGCGTTTGCTGGTAGAGATTGTAGGTGAAAGAATCATAGTTATCAATTAGTAAAATTTTTTTCATACGACCCTATTAAAATTGGACAAAATTAAGGAAAACTCAGAGTTATAAAAATCAAAAAAAACATTTTCATTGTTTGTAAAGGTCTCTGATTTTAGATTCTCATATTATGAGAGAATTTATTTATGAAAATAGACGCTTATGAAAAAAGCAATTATACAATTATTGAAAATACTAGCCACATTTTTTCTTTTTCCCCGGTTATTTTTAGAAATATGCGGAAAAATCGCTCCTTATTTACCATCAGTTTTCGAAATATCCGGCTTTTTTATTCCCCTATTTTATATTCTGTTAATTGGAATTTTAGTCTTTTTCATTAAGAACTATCTGCTTTACTTTTATGTTGCTGAGAATTTTCCCTTTCCCCTGGTCAGACCGAAGCGAATTGTTTTAGAAGGCGCATTTTTAAACATGCGACACCCCTTGATCTATTCCTATGCATTATTTTTATTGTTTTTAGGATGGATCAATAATTATTTTCTGGCAAGCGCAATATTATTTGTTCTATTTTTAATTAGTTCTCTCCTATTCTTTTATTTATTCAATATCAAGGATTTACGAAAACAATTTTCTAAGATTTATGTTACTAAATTTTTAATCATTCCACTATTGCCCCGAATTCGCAAAGTTGACCCTAAATCACCCAAATTCGGTCGTCTTCTGGCGCAATTATCAGTCCGTTTTTTAATCTGGCACTGGTGTCCCACATCTTATAAAGGCACCGAAAACATTCCCGATTATGGCGGCGCGTTGTTCATTGCCAATCACATGTCCTATCCGGACCCCTTTTTTATTTCCGGCGGAATCCATCGAAACATTCGCTTTCTCACCACCGCGGAAGTTTTCAAAAAAAGAATAAACCGGTTCTTCTTTTACATCATGGGGTCAGTTCCTATCAAACGATTCACCAAAGATCCCACCGGTATCAGAAAATTTTTAAAACTGATCCAGCAGGGATATGCTGTTGGTTATTTTCCGGAAGGCAAACGAAGTTGGACTGGAGAGCCTTCTTCATTTCCAAAAGGCGTTTACCGATTACTAAGAAAAATACATGTTCCTATCATACCGGTTTCAACATCCGGATTTTACGCGCTTTGGCCGCGCTGGGGTGATCACATGCGGCGGGCCATCCTTCAGGTAAGATTTCATCCGCCCCTGGCTATATTCCCTGATGAGACAGAGGAGCAATTCAGACAACGATTGACAGCGATTTTATATCAGGACGAATTTAAATATCCGGATCAATTGCTGTCAGTGAAGCATTTAAATAAAAGTATCAGTACGCTGTTATGGCGCTGTCCGGTTTGCGGAAAAATGGATGCCATCCAGGAAAGGGGTCACCGGGAATTTATTTGCCAGAATTGCCATTCCAAAGGATCAATTACTCTTAACCACAAAGTAAAATTGTACAATTCCCAAACGAACACCTCAGAAATCTATCGATTTGCCACTCTTTATCAGCAAGTTATTGATTTTCCCATTACAAGCGACACTTTTAAAAGTCAGAAGAGTGTTCTATATATCGGAAATTTCCCTCATATAAAAAAGGTGGATTCGGGAACATTACACCTTAATAACCGTACATTTATATACCATGGAAGCAAAAAAAGAATATACCAACTCTCAGCAATCATCCAATTGCATACCGAAGGTAACCGCATACTGCATTTTATTACTAACCGGGAACAGGTTCAGATCAAATTTCAAAATGAAAGTCCGCTCAAGTGGGAACAGATTTACAATACAGTATTAGCCAGATCAGAAAGAAAGAAATTCGACAAATATCCTTGATAAAAGTGAAAACAAATGTTAGATTTAAATAAATAATAACAAACGGAGGTCATATGAAACAAATAAAAATATTACTCGCACTCGTTTTGGCGATCACTTTAACCTCTTGCTATACAATGATTTCCTCACCGGAAGCAAAACGAGAAACCGTTTATATCGAAGAAGAACAATATCCTGAAACCGGGTATAGTGATTACCAGTTTGGAACGGTCATCAATAATTACAATTATTTTCATGATGTTCCATGGTATAGCCCTCGCTACAACAATTACACATGGGGACACCATAGCTATTCCAGATGGCCGCGCTTGATAAGTCCATACTACTTTGGCTACAATGACTATTATCCTTATTACTATGATAATTACTACAGCTCCGGCTATCCATATTACGACAGTTTTTTCGGATATGGCGGCTATGACTATTATTATAGTGGCTTTGGGTATCATGGTTATTACGGTGGATATTACAATAATTCATGGCGCTACAGCAATTACGCCTGGGGCGGTGGTGGATATTACAAATCTGATAATCCCGGCAGTGAAGAAGCCAGAAACATCGGACAAATTGATGGCCGTAAAACCCGCAAAACCAACCAGCAAGAAGTCCGGGACGACAATAATGATTTCCCGACAGTAAATATCGGCAACAGTGGTTTAAGCACAGGTTCAGGAATGACTTCAATTGGCGGTAATGCTCTTGTAAAAACAGAAGATGATAACGATAAAAAAACGACCCGTGTAAAACAAAGATATCCTGACAAAAATTCATTTAATAGCAAACCCAACTCAGGATTCAGTGGAAATTCTCTGAACAACGATGTCTTTACTGATGATAATGACAATACAAATACCACAAACACAACAAATATTCGCAGAACAATCCCAAATTCATTAAATACTAATTCTACCAGTACACGGGCTACAAACAGCACTTGGCGAAATACCACAACCAATACCAGAACAAATTCACAAAAAGTATCCAGAAAACCCAAAACAACAAATAACGCGCTCACTAGACCCAATAATACATCCGGTAAACGGTCAAGTTCCTACAGCAGTCCTTCATACCGTTCATCATCCAAAAGCAGTACTTACAAAAGACCAAGCCGCTCCAGTAGTTCCAGCAGTTCTCGTTCCCGCAGTACTTCGATCAGATCCCGGAGTTCAAGCAGTTCACGTTCATCAAGTTCTTCCATTCGATCACGGAGTTCCAGCAGTTCAAGCCGGTCTTCCAGTAGTTCATCAAGCCGTTCGCGTTCCAGCAGCAGTTCCAGCAGTAAAAAAAGGAAATAATCCATGACCAGAAAAATATTATTTTCAATACTTTTCGCCGCAACTTTTGTATTTGCACAAAACTATCAGGATTGTATTGATCCACTCTGGTATTTCCAAAATATCGGCAGCACTAACAGTGCCCTTAGCAATAATACAACAACTGTTTCCTCGGAAATGACAGGCCTGGCCTCTAATCCGGCGACCCTGGCCCTGCATAAAAATCCTTTAGTTGGTTTGTCGCTAAGGAATAAAAACATGTCGAACGATTCGAAGTTTGCCAACACTAACGATCTGATCAGCAGCAACTTCAATGACAGCCAGTTGACAAATACAAAACTTAACGGGGTTAGTGCAATATATCCGTTTCCGGTCTACCAGGGTAGTATGGTGCTGGCATTTTCCTATGCCAATACCGCCAACTATTATGATCAGGCCGATGCCACCGGTGATTTCACCTATGACAACGCGCCTTTTTCTGTAGATAACACCTATAATAAAACCGGGATAATGAATGCCTACCGCCTGGGATTGGCTGTTGAATTTAAAAAGAACCTTTTTATCGGTACGTCACTTAATTTTTATGACGGCAAACAGGTTCAGGAGTACAACTATATTGACCGGGATATCAGTGATAATTTTCTTTACAGCACGATTAACAAACAAGTTGAAGTAAAGCCGGAATATTCCGGGTTGAATTTCAATCTTGGCCTACTCTATGTCAGTGGCAAAATGAAATTTGGACTGAATCTGGCAACACCTTTCAGTCTTAGCGTTAAAGAAAATTATGATAATTCCGAAACCTGGACCTATGATGACGGTGAAAAGGATTCCTATTCCGATGGTGACTATATTAAATATAAAATAAAAACACCTACCGCCCTATCTACAGGTTTTGAATATAATTTTGGCAATATTACCTTGTTATTCGATGCAAAAATGCAGGACTGGCATAATATGAGCTTTCATTCTGACCTGAAGGATCATCACTATGACGCCGACGGAAATCTGACCGGGACCAGCAGCACTGATGACAGAATTGACAGTGAGATCAGAAATAATTTAAAAACAACATTTGATTATGGCGTTGGTTTATCAACCTTTATTTTTGATAGTTTCCAATTAATCGTTGGCCACCGGGTAATTTCCCGTCCTTATTATGATCTGCCTAATGACGAAAAGAATGTTCATCTTACCGGAATCGGTATCAATACCAAACTCATGAATAACATGACTATTGGTCTCAGTTACCAATTTGAATTTGGTAAAAACACTCTTGAGCGGGAATATTTTGAATACCCGATTTACAGAAAATATTACACACAGAATCTTAATATTACCACTTCTTTGATTTTTTAATTAAAATGTGATTTTATTATCAAGGCTGGCGATTAATTGTCAGCCTTTTTTTTATTTTCCTTTGACATCAAGTAGATAAAGTATTAATATAATTTATTAACAAATCATTATTATGGTGACGCATGAAGTATTTTAAATACCTGGTAATTATTCTCCTGATTTATCTGAATAGCGGAATAGCCGGTGAAATCCATGTGCTAAAGATCGATGGCGTAATCAATCCCGTAGCCGAATCCTATTTGCATCACAACATTTCTAAAGTCACTGAATCGCCACAGAATATTGAATGCATAATCATTCAATTGGACACACCCGGCGGCCTTATGTCATCAATGCGTAAAATCATCAAGACCATGATGAGTTCTGATATACCGATAGTTGTCTATATCTCCCCTTCCGGTGCCAGAGCGGGCTCAGCCGGTGTCTTTATTACTTATGCTGCCAGTGTTGCAGCTATGGCGCCGGGGACCAATATGGGGGCGGCACATCCTGTCAATATTGGCGGTAGCTTTAATTTTCAAAAAAAAGACACGACCGACTCCGGTGTATTAAAAGAAAAGGTCACCAATGATGCGGTGGCATTTGTAAAATCCCTGGCAAAACAACATAATCGAAATATTGAATGGGCTGAAAAATCCGTAAGGGGCAGCGCATCCATCACAGAAACAGAAGCCCTAGAAAATAATGTTATCGAAATCATTGCTGAGGATTTAAATGACTTAATCAGCCAGTTAGACGGATATGAGCTTAATGGTACTTCTCTAAAAACATCTGATCAAATAATTGTCATAAAGGAATATGGCCTGCACCAGCGAATTCTGGATGTAATCAGCGATCCCAATGTCGCCTATATTCTGATGATTCTCGGATTCTGGGGAATTGTATTTGAAATTCGCAATCCCGGTGCTATTTTCCCGGGCGCTGTTGGTACGGTTTGCCTGATCCTGGCATTTTTTGCCTTTCAGATATTACCAATCAATTATACCGGAATCATTTTAATTTTTCTTGCGCTGGTCTTTTTTATTCTGGAAGTTTATATAACGAGTTTTGGCTTATTAAGTATTGGAGGAATCATACTCATGGTATTAGGCTCAATGATGTTAATTGATGTTTCACAGGCGCCTCAGGAAATTTTTGCAGTATCTCTCAAGGTGATCATTCCGATTGTATTATTCACGGCCGCCTTTTTTATCTTTGCTTTTTCAATGGCGCTGAAAACCCTGCGTACCAAAACCACCACCGGCAAGGAAGGAATGGTAGGAAAGGTGGGAACCACAATCTCCGAAGTGACAGAGAACTCCGGGCAGGTTATGGTCCATGGTGAAGTCTGGCGCGCTGTGTCTTCGGAAATAATCCCTCCTGGACAGGAAATTATTGTCGATAAAATAGAAAGTATGAAATTAATTGTATCAAAAAAAGTATAGGGAGGAAATATGCAAATTCCAATTATTGCAATAGCAGTCATTATACTGTATTTAATCTTAAATGCAGTGAAAATTTTGAAGGAATATGAACGGGGTGTTATTTTTCGTTTGGGCCGGTTAGCCGGGACAAAAGGGCCTGGCCTGATCCTGATCATTCCGTTTATTGATAAAATGATACGCGTTCCGTTGCGCACTATGGTTCATGATGTACCGCCACAGGATATCATTACCAAAGATAATGTGTCGGTAAAAGTCAATGCCGTGGTCTATTTCCGGGTAATTGATCCCGCAAAATCGATCATTGAAGTGGAAGATTTCTACTCGGCAACATCGCAGTTATCCCAAACAACACTGCGGTCAATTCTCGGAGAATCGGAACTGGATGAACTACTCTCACAGCGTGAACAGATCAATTCCCAACTGCAGGATATTCTGGATAAACATACTGATCCATGGGGCATAAAAGTCGCCCAGGTAGAGATCAAACATGTGGACCTGCCCACTATAATGCAACGGGCCATGGCCCGCCAGGCGGAAGCGGAACGTGACCGCCGCGCCAAGATCATTAATGCCGAAGGTGAATTCCAGGCTTCGCAGAAATTATCCGAAGCTGCAATGGTGATACAGGATACACCGGTAGCGCTGCAACTCCGCTATTTGCAGACTTTAAGTGAAGTGGCTGTGGAAAACAATTCCACTATGCTCTTTCCGATTCCTATCGACATTCTGGAACCTTTCACTAAATCCTATCTGGAATTAAAAGCCAGAAAAGCTGAGGAAAAATAATTTTTCCTGTAATTAAAAATTAATATATTAAGCAGTCACTCGGTGTGGCTGCTTTTTTATTTACAGGAATTAATTATGTCAGATATCAAACAAAAAATAGAACAATTACGCGAGGAATTACGACAAGCCAATATTGATTATTATATCAAGGATAATCCCCGGATCAGTGACGCTCAATATGACCAAATGATGCGGGAATTGCAGCAACTGGAAGCAGACCATCCTGAATTCCAATCTCCCGATTCACCAACTAGGCGTGTTGGTGCCGAACCTTTGGATAAATTTAAGTTAGTGGATCACGCCATCCCCCTGCTGAGTCTGGATAATGCCATGAATGACGGCGATCTGTGGGAATTTGTAGCACGGGTTCACCGCAATCTGCCGGAAGGCTCAAAAGTAGAATTCATTGCGGAACCGAAAATTGACGGGTTGGCAGTTGAACTGGTCTATGAAAAAGGCATTTTTGTGCAGGGCTCGACCCGCGGTAATGGCATCACCGGCGAAGATATTACACAAAATCTGCAGACCATCAATGCTATTCCATTAAAATTAAGAGACACTGACGAAATTATCCCTGATATTCTGGAAGTCCGCGGCGAGGTATTTATCGATAAAGAGGGCTTTGAAAAACTTAATGAATACCAGATTAACAATAATAAACAGCCTTTTGCCAATCCCAGAAACGCAGCAGCCGGATCGCTGCGCCAGTTAAATTCCAAAATTACCGCCAAACGTCCATTAAAAATATTTTGCTATTCATTAGGCCGGTGCCAGGGAAAGAGTTTTGATACACACCAAAAATTTATAGAGACACTTCCGCGGTGGGGTTTTCCCACTAATCCCCTGATCAAAAAATGTCAAAATGCCGATGAAATGATCACCTTTAAACAGGAACTGGAAGAAAAAAGAGAATCCCTGGATTATGATATTGACGGTGTCGTATTCAAGGTGAATTCCATTGCACAACAGCAGGCGCTGGGAGTAAAATCCCGCAGTCCCCGCTGGGCCATTGCCGGCAAATTCAAGGCCCGGCAGGAGATCACTCAGATAGAAAAAATTCAAGCCAGTGTTGGCAGAACCGGCGCCATTACCCCGGTAGCAATCCTGAAACCGGTCAATGTCGGCGGTGTGACAGTCACTCACGCGACACTCCACAATCAGGACGAAATTGACCGTAAAGATATTCGCGTCAAGGACTGGGTGGTGATTCAGCGGGCCGGCGATGTCATTCCCCAGGTGGTTAAGCCAATCATAGACCGCCGCACCGGTGACGAAAAGAAATACAATATTCCCGAAGAATGCCCGGTTTGCGGGTCCCATGTGGTGCGTATTGAAGGAGAAGCCAAACATAAATGCGCCAATATCAATTGCAATGCACGGCTCAAAGGAAGCATCAAGCATTTCGTCAGTAAAAATGCCATGGATATTGACGGTTTTGGAGAACGACTGACCGACATACTGGTAGACAAAAAAATTATCCGCAATGTGGCTGATATTTATACCTTAACCAAAGGCCAACTTATGTCGCTGGACAGGCAGGGTGAGAAATCCGCCGAAAACCTGCTCAATGCTATTGAGAACAGTAAGGAAACAACCCTGGCACGCTTTCTTCACGCTCTCGGCATTGCTAATGTAGGTCAATATCTGGGAAAATTATTAGAGGAAAAATTTCACACCCTTGAAAACATCATGCATGCTGATATCGAAACCCTGAACGCGATTGACCAAATCGGTCCCATTGTCGCGGAATCAATTTATAATTTTTTTGACAATGAAGAAAATGTGGAAACGGTCAGGCGATTAATAGATTACGGTATCAAATTTCAGGAAACTGAAGCGCCGGAGAATTCTGCTCTGGCAGGAAAAACCTTTGTCATTACAGGTACGCTGGAAGATATAAAACGGTCGGAAGCGAAAAAAATGATTGAAGATAAGGGCGGAAAAGTTTCCTCCGCCATTTCCGGCAAAACCGACTACCTGGTCTGTGGCGAAAGTCCCGGGTCAAAATTAGCCAAAGCAAAAAAACTGGGTGTGGAAGTGATTGATAAAGATCGGCTTTTGGCACTCTTAGAAAGTTAACAATGAATAAAAACGAAAGCAGGCTGGCCAATATCGGTTGTTTATCGGTTATTGTCCTTGTTATCATTATCTTTTTATTGATCCCCAAAACCGATGATATGTCACAACACACATTCGAGATTGTCAGTCGTTATGAACCGGCGCAGCACTCCAATATCTATTGTGTGTACACGGATTGCGAAACGCCTCAAATCATTGAAAACCATGCACTCAAACTGGATGCTGAAAAGAACGGTTCGATTATCATTCTCTACTACAATAAGAAAAACAAGGTTCCGGACATCAGTGAATCCGGGTTCGTAGTAAACTCTGACGATCGAAAAAATGCTATCGCCATTTACAAACGCTACGGTTCGCAACCGGCAAAATTCACCACCAAATAGACCACACTTTTTCGGTTTTTCTCTTCAATAAATAATTAAATAAAGGTTTGACTGCATTTATTTAATTGTTTATATTTAGCAAACTTAAATTACGTGTAATTGTTTTTATATTAAGGAGGATTAACAGAATTATGGGCGTAATGCAAAAACTTAGAGAAAAAACACATATTATCCTATGGGGAGTTCTGATACTATTCGTACTGAGTATGACAATCGGTGGACTGGTCGGTGGTGCAAATGTTTTGGATATTTTCTCAAACGACAGAAAAAATATGAACATTACTGGTAAAATAAATGATACAGAAATAGAAATAAGACAATTTTCTGATGCTTTACAAAACCAGCTGCAGACAATCAGAGAACAGGGCCGTGAGATCGATTCACAGACAAGGGACATGGTTTCCGACCGCGTTTGGAATTCCTTTGTCAATGAAATTCTGATTGATGAAAAAGCAGATGAATACGGATTTACAGCCACTGATGAAGAGGTTTATGAATCTTTGGTCAATAATCCGCCGCAAATGTTTCAACAGCATCCCTCTTTCCAGACAGACGGACAATTTGATATTCAAAAATATCACCAGGCGCTGCAAGATCCCCAGATTAATTGGCTGCCTTTTGAAAATCAGGTTCGTGCACAATTGCCTCTTACTAAAATGGTTACTTATGTGCAATCTTTACCAACTGTTTCCCAATGGGAAATTCGGAATGAATACATTCGCAATAATGTTAAATTCTCGCTGGAAACCCTGAGTATGGCAATAACAACAGTCAGTAGAGAAGAAGTTGAAGTAAGTGATCAGGAAATTGAAAAACGGTATAAGGAAAATAAAGAAGATTTCCTGCAGAAAGAAACCAGGGAAGTCAAATATGTCACTTTTGATATTAAACCTTCCCAAAAAGATTCTATGTCAGCGAAAAACTTTGCCGAAGATTTAATTGACAGAATTGAAAGTGGTGAGTCTTTTAAAACAGTTGCGACTGAGTACACCGAAGACCCCAGTGGCCAGGAAAATGGCGGTGATCTGGGCTGGTTTGGTGAAGGCCGCATGGCCAAACCTTTTTCCGACGCGGCATTCAATGCTGATGAAGGAGAAATTGTTGGCCCAGTACTGACAAATTTTGGTTATCATATCATAAAGGTTGAAGATTTCCGGGAAAAAGAGGGCAAAAAAGAAGTTAAAGCCCGTCATATTTTACTGAAAATTGAAACCGGTCCGGAAACACAGAATGAGATCAATTCAACAGCCAATTTGTTTGCCTATGATGCCAATGAATTTGGGTTTGAAGCCGCTGCTGACAGCTATGATGTGGAAATCCAAACTTTCGATAAACTGGCGAAAGACACCCGCTATCTGCCGGGACTGGGATTTTTACCGGCTGCTTCCCGGTTTGCATTTTCCGATGTACCGGTGGGTGAAATTTCCAAATTGTATTCAACTGAAGATTCTTTCGTGATCTTTAAATTGGCCGGCATCAAGGAAGAATATTACAAAGAACTGGAAGATGTAAAAAGTTCGATCAAAGATGAAATCGTCCAGGAAAAACGCAAAGAAAAACTAAGTAGCTTCGCCAATGATGTTTACGCTGAAATTCAGTCGGGTAAAACCCTGGAAACCATCAAAGAAGCGGAACCGAAATATAATTACGCAAAAATCGATACAGCTGTCCTGACCAAACCCCTGAAAAACCTGGGTACCAATGACAAGTTGACCGGTGCGGTTATGGCATTGGAAACCAATGAAGTTTCCAAACCGATTTTCATCAACGAAAAATATGTCATTGTCAAGTTGCTTGACAAAACAGCGATTAATGAAGAAAAATTCGCTGCCGCCAGGGAAGACCTTAGAAAACAACTGCTGGATCGTAAGAAATCAACTTACTACAACAATTGGGTACAGGCCCTGCGGGACAACGCTAAAATCGTTGATAACCGCGCGAATATTTTCTAAATACCAAAATATTTATCAAAATATAAACCTCCAAAGTTCAAAAAACTTCGGAGGTTTTTTTAACCTGAATTATTCATGAATTTTCAATTTTTTAAAGGAAAGCGAATAAAATTAACAGGTTACGAAAAATTAATAAAAAGATGAATTGGAAAATTCATAGAATGATATTCAGGTTAAAAAATCCTTTCTAATCTCCCACAGAATTCCCTAATTTTTACAAATGACCACAATAAAACCCCATAGCAACCGCAAGATCATTCACATCGACATGGATGCTTTTTACGCCTCTGTAGAGCAGCGGGACTTTCCGGAATACAAAGGGAAACCTTTGGTTGTGGGTTCACCAAGCAAACGTGGTGTAATTGCGGCTGCCAGCTATGAAGCGAGAGAATACGGCATTCATTCAGCCATGCCTTCTGCTGTAGCAATTAACAAGTGCCCGGAACTGATCTTTGCCCGGGGCAGATTTCATATCTATAAGGAGATCTCTACACAAATCCGCAAAATTTTCAAGGAATACACTGATCTGATAGAACCGCTTTCCCTGGATGAAGCTTTTCTGGATGTTACGGAAAACAAAAAAAACATGCGCTCCGCCACTCACATTGCTCAGGAAATCCGCGACAAAATCAAAACCCGCACCGGTTTAACAGCTTCTGCTGGTATCTCAATCAATAAATTTCTCGCCAAAATCGCTTCCGACATCAATAAACCCAACGGCATGAAAGTGATCAAACCCGATGAAGTGGAAAATTTCATCAACCAATTACCGGTAAAGAAATTCTTCGGAGTCGGCAAGGTAACCGCTGCTAAAATGAACCGGCTCGGTATATATACAGGCGCTGATCTGAAACAAAAAACCATGCCCGAGTTAATCGAGTATTTTGGTAAAACCGGTATTTATTACTACTATATTGTACGGGGGATTGATAACCGGCCCGTTGAGCCGTCACGAATTCGTAAGTCAATTGGCGCCGAGGAAACCTTTTATGATGACATTGTAAAAGACGATCTGTTGCTCTCCCATATCGAAAATATAGCCGAGGATGTCTGGAACCGTATGCAGCGCGCCAATGTCTGCGGCAAAACCCTCACTTTGAAAGTTAAATATTATGATTTCATGATCAACACTCACAGCACTACACGGCCTACCTCCATTGATAATGAGGAGGATCTGCTGGTATTGGCGCAAAAACTGCTGGAGGTGCGGCGCTTTCCAGATAAGCCTATTCGCCTGTTGGGGCTTTCAGTCTCTAATTTAGACAATGCTGCAGGACCGAAGGTCTACGAACAACTCTGCCTGGATTTGTAAAAGAATTTTTCCGGATTGTTTTTGATTTTGACTGATGAGGGAAAACAGTTTTGTCTTGATTTGGGGGCAAGAAGGTTGCAAATCTTTATTTCATAGGATATAGCAAGCGACAATTGCCGCTTGCTATCCTCTATATCATCATTCAACTAAAAAAGGCTTTTAGCCGGTCGGCTTTTTCCTCGGTTTTCTGATTGTCTTCCAGTAGACTCCTGACAAAGGAATTAGATGCTTTGGTGCCGCGAACAGCCTCGAAATCTTTCCGGCGAACATCAGCATCACCGTCAATACCATAGCCTTTCATGCTGTTGACATCAAATTCCTTATCAGCGTCCCGCAGGATCATATTATTGAGTTTGATCTTGTCCTTTTTCCAACTGGCGACAAGCGTCAGGAAATCCTCTGGTATAATATCAGAAGACTTTTTACCCAACTGCTTTTCTATGAGGTCAACTGTCCATTGCCATGCCAGTTCATCATATTTATTATGAATTTCTGCTAATTCTTCAATAACCTTTTCAGGAGTATTAAAATTATCAGTTTTAATATCTTCTATCAGATTTTCAATATGGTGAAGAGGTGCAATCAGCCCCAGCATATCCACCCATTTTTCATGAACAGACATTTTATTTTTAAGGCCCTTTTCCATAAAATCTTCCATTTTCACAATAGTATGTCGCTTGATAAAACGAATGATCTGTTCTCCGATAAAAATATTGATCGGAATTTTGTAATACTTTTTCGCCGTCCGCATGAGAAGACGTTTGACTTTTATTCCGTCGAGATTGATAAATTCTATCTTTTTACTGGCGTTATCATAGAGCTCCGTCAGTTTATCCTGAGCGCGAAGGACTTTGGAAATAACAAAGGGAGAAAAGAGATCGAAATTGATCAGGTCCCGTTTTTTGGCACAGGTTCGTTTATCCCGTTTAGGCCATTTCTCACTGTCCCGCAGGGTTCCCACTGTGATCAGGTTCATGGCCGGCGTCAGCACAGATTCACCCTCCTGTTCTTCCACATAGGAAAAGGGAAAATCACTGACATCGAAATGACTATAATGCTTACCCATGACAGCAGAAAAAGGCCCTACCCGGCTGGGCCACAACAGATAGGAAAAAGAACCGGTTTTGCAGCCGCGCTCCAGTATTCCCTGGTGTAAGGGTCCCAGCTTATACATGTGATTACTCTGATTCGTACCGCTGCCGGCATTGTAAAAAGAAAACAGTCCGGCGATGAGCAATGATGATTTGTGATGCGTCACAGTGTAGGGGCCGGCAAAAAGCGCACAGGCTTCCCCGTGAAAGCATTCACTATTGGCGAAAAAGGCGGAATTCTCAGCGGAATATTGTTTGCCGATAGTCACTCCCTGTCCCAGGAAACAATCTTCAATCTGGGCATCATTTTCAACTTTACTGCCTTCCTGCATGATGAAATTCTTCAGCAGTCGCGCGTTTGTTACTTCGGAATGGCTATCCAGGGAACTCATGATCGTGCCATTGACAATCATATCGGTTGCTAATATTTTAGCAAAAGGGCCAACCATCACATTTTCCATACGTTTCACCTGCTGGATACAGGCTTGTTTGCCCACTCTGCCCCATTCAGTTTTCCGGGATATAACATATTTCTTAATCATTGCTTTTAATTTGCTGATCAGCTCCTGATCATGTTGATAATTCACCAGCATATACGCCATCTGAGCGTTGAGTTCCTCAAAAATCGGCAGTTCTCTCCCACCTCCTTCATTGAGCACTTCAATTTCCACACCATTACCAAAACTATTCCGCCCGGTCACATGCAGGCTGCCCACATTTTCAATAACCGCCGCGTTTTCAATGTGGTAATTACTGATGTCAGCCACGCGATTAATATAAACATTATCCTCTATTATACAATTATGCAGGCTGGTATATTTAATGCCGCAATCCTTCATAACACCATTAACAGAAACATCATGATCAAATACACCCAGTTTTATGTCGCCATAAAACTCGACATTGTATAATTTGTGGGGATTGAATCCCTCCTTCACTTCAATACGGGACCAATTCCGTGTCCAGCAATTGTTATTTTGAAGGATTTGGATTTCCTCGTCGGTTAATTTTCTGTAACACATATTCGACCTCTCATCTCACCTTATTGTGATACACCTTGCGAATGGTCGAAAGACCTTCGCAATGGTGTTGGTTTCTAATTAGTATAGCGAAGGTCTACGAACCATTCGCAAGGTGTTCAAATTATTACAGTTCCGGTACATCATTTAGTGAATCTTTTTCAATATCCTTAAAATATTTGACCGTGCCGACTTTCAATTCCATAGTGGCTTCCTCATCGCAGACAATAATGCCATTGGGATGCAATTGCAAGGCGGAAACCGTCCACATGTGGTTGACGCCCTCTTCCACGACTTTTTGCAGGGCCCGGGCTTTCTTATAGCCATTGATCAAAATAAGGACTTCATCAGAATCCATCACTGTGCCTACACCGACGGTCAGAGCGGTCTTCGGAACTTTGTTCAGGTCATTATCAAAAAAGCGGGAATTAGCAAGAATAGTATCATAGGTCAGAGTTTTGATACGGGTTGTTGACGAGAGTGATGAGCCCGGTTCATTAAAAGCAATATGCCCGTCCGGTCCAATACCACCGAGAAACAGATCAATACCGCCGTAGCTATCGATTTTATCTTCGTAGGCTTCACATTCGGATTCCAGATCTTCGGCATTCCCGTCCAGAATATTGATATTTTCTTTGGGAATATCGATATGGTCGAACAGATTGGTTTTCATAAAATAATGGTAACTTTCCGGATGGTCTTCCGGAATTTTGACATATTCGTCCATATTAAAAGTCACAACATTTTTAAAGGAAACCTTACCGGCTTTATGCAACTTTATAATCTCTATGTATGTTCCGATAGGTGTTGAACCGGTGGGCAAACCCAAAACAAAGGGTTCCTCCTTTGTCGACTCGGCTTCATTGATTCTTTTTACAACATGATACGCCACCCATTTACTCATTTTTTTATAATCATCGTGAATTAATATACGCATTTTTATTCTCCTGTTTGCTTATAACATTATATTGGCATCAGCCACAAAACAGCCTTTGCCTTTTTTTAATACAATCAATGGATTGATATCCAGTTCTTTAATTTGCGGACAATCCACAGCCAATTGCCCCAGTCGAATCAATGTATTCTGAAGGGCATCCATATCAGCCGGTTCAATACCACGGGCGCCATGCAGGATGTGTGAGGATTTGGTTTCCTCGATCATTTCTGTAGCAGCCTCTTTGTCCACCGGTGCCACCCGGAAACTGACATCTTTGAAAACCTCCACAAAAATACCCCCCAACCCATACATAATAAAGGGGCCAAAAGCCGGGTCCCGTTTAACACCCAGGATCACTTCCTGTCCTTTGGGTATCATTTCTTCCACCAGAACACCGTCAATTTTAGCTTTGGGTTTGGCTTTGGGAACATGGATCATAATGCTTTTGTAAGCCTCTTTTGCTTCTTTGGCATTTTTCACGTCAATGACTACACCTTTTATGTCAAATTTATGTGTAATGTCCTCGGACATTACCTTCAGGACTACCGGATAGCCGATTTCTTTGGCAGCTTTGCCGGCTTCTTCTGCAGAATTTACCAACTGACGTTTTGGCACCGGAATTTTATAGGTTTCCAGCACCTTATCGGCTTCATTTTCCGGCAGGATTTTGCGTCCTTTTTTCAATGCTTCATTGAGAATCTTCTGCGCTGCTTCCTTATCCACATCTTCATATAATTCGGACCGGTCAATCTCATTGAGTTTGTGGGTTTCAAAATTATAAGCGGTGGCAAAGGATTTACACATGGATTCCGGTAATTGGTAATGAGGAATCTTGTTGCGCTGCAGAATATCCACACCGGGCGCGACATCCGCTTCCCCCATGAAAGAGGCATAAAGCGGCTTATCATACTGCTCAGCCACATTGACGATTTCCTTGGCAATGGTTTCGATATCAGTCATGGATTGCGGGGTCAGGATCACAAAAGCGCCATCCACATTAACATCCTTCAAAGCCTGGGACAGGGCAATTTTATAGCGGTCCGCACGGGCGTCCCCGATAACATCTACAGGATTTTTAATATTAGCTGTTTTCGGCAGATTCTTCTTAAAAACCGCTGTCGTTTGATCGGAAAATTTCGCCAGTTCCAACCCTTCATGAATCGCCGCATCAGTGGTCAATACACCGGGACCGCCGGCATTGGTAATAATGGCAACGTGATTGCTTTTAGGCATGGGCTGATAAGCCATGGCAATGGCTTTATTAAACATCTCCTCAATATTCTGACAGCGAATGATGCCGGCCTGCTTCAGAGCGGCGTCTGTAACCTGATCGGAACCGGCCAAAGAACCGGTATGGGAAGCAGCCGCCGAAGCGCCTTCATCGGTGCGTCCGGACTTGATCGCCAGAATCGGCTTGCCGGTATCATTAATGATCTCACGGGCTGTATCCATGAGTTCCCGGCCTTTGCTGATCTCCTCCAGGTACATGAGAATGACTTTGGTTTTTGGGTCATCCTTCAAATATTTCAATAGATCAATTTCATCAATATCAGCCTTGTTTCCAAAACTGATGAATTTTGAAAAACCGATATGCTTGGCCTGGGCGTAATCCAGAACTGCAGTACAAAGCGCGCCGCTCTGGGACAAAAACCCGATACTGCCGGCTTCAGGCATTTTCCGCGCGAAAGATGCATTGAGCATGGACTTCGGATCTGTATTGATTACTCCCAAACAATTGGGCCCGATAAAATTAATATCATATTTCTCAGCAATCTCAAGAATTTGTTGTTCCCGTTCGACTCCCTTTCCGCCCACTTCACGGTATCCGGCAGAAATAATGATCACGGATTTCACGCCCTTCTTACCACATTGCTCCAGTGCCATGTGACCGACGGAACTTGGAAAAACGATAATTGCCAGATCAATGGGATCTTCGATATCAACGATATATTTGTAGCATTTGGCTCCCGCGATGAATTTTTCACGGGGACTCACCGGGTAGACAATTCCCTGAAAATCCGCTTTGAGTATATTATGAATGATGTCATGAGGAACGGTGCCGGGAACCTTATTGGCACCAACAACTGCTATAGATTGTGGATAAAATATTTTATCCATATGCTCCATTAGATTATTTTTTGGTGACATTGGCTAACCTTTCATTTTACAAGTAACTGGAAATGAATTCGACGGCATCGGAAACACTCTGGATCTCCAGGGCCTTGTCTTCATCCATTTCGATGTCAAATTCTTCCTCAAACCCGGCTACAAGTTCCAGGCTTTGGGCGGAATCTGCTCCCAGGTCAAAAATGAAATTGGCGTCATCACTGATCTCTTCTTTGTCGATTTTTAATACATTGGAAATGACCTTTTTAACTCTTTCTTTGACTTTGTCATTAGACATAAGCTGAACCTCCTCATTTAGTATATATTTAAACGTGCACACATATATAGTAAAATTAATTCAATATAAAAGCAAGAATTAAAAAATTAATTTAACAACATTTTTAAGATAGTGATATTAATTTCACTATTCTCCGTCTATAAAAAAGATGTTTTGTTAAATTTTAGATAGGTAAGTTTACTAACTAATTTTAAATTATTTAAATTTAAGGGTTTGGAATTTTTAGATATTTAATGTGAAAATCCTCCAAGGTTTGAAAAAACCTTCGAGGATTAGTGTTGTTTGCCAGATTTAAACCTTGGCGTTGCTTCGGAATTCGAAGGTTGTTGGATTGGTTTGGTGCTTGTAGAGCGAATGTCCGATTCGCTTATCAAATATTCAGGTCGATCCTGAATATTTGATTTCTTTCGTAGCCAGAACTAAAAATTAGTGCCATTTCCCACCGATTCGTAGCATTGATTTTTCCCTATCGGGCAAAAATCAAAAACGAATATGGAAATT
>CAZCHS010000005.1:0-84978 GCA_964498725.1 uncultured bacterium
GGAAACGTATCGGCGCGAAGCGGGCATTGTTCATATTTTTATGAATAATGCAGGTAAAGAATAACAGGAAAAAAACATGGTGTGGATCAGAACCCAGGACAAAAAACAACTCCTTACTAAAATCATAAAATTATCAGTGTCCAAAAATTTTGGCAGCAAGCAGAAGGCGGTTATCATTGCAGAATATGAAAGCAACTCCCTCTTCGGTAATCCGCAGATATCTATCGGCCAGTTCCTGACTGAAGCAGCCGCCCTGGAAGAATTAACCCATATTGAAAATTTTATTGGTGGCAATGAAACGGGAATATACCAGGTGAAATGAATAGCCATTTTACTGGTTCCCAAATTGAATTTGGGAACCAACCACTTATTTAAGAGAACATCAACTCTGTTTCCTCTTCAGGGAAATTCTCTGTTTTTTATTGTTTGTCATAGGGCTTCATTTTATTGCGCCCTATGTTAAGTTGTGTTTCACCGTTGGTGAAAAGTTTTTCTTGCCATATAAATTATTCACCATGCTCTGTCGGGGGTCAGTCATATCTCTGGTTTATAAACCGGTAGTGTCCATAAAAGTGTGATGCTATTATGATAGTGATTTTCAGAATAACACCACAATTTATTGTGGTGATTAAACTCAAAATAGTGAAAATAGTAGGCTTCAGCCTACTTCCCAACCATAATCCACAGAAAAATTATTCGCATATTAAACCTTGATTATAATCCTTCCGCAGCTTAGACTAGTTCTATGGGAGGCACAGGAAATTACCAGACAAATCTAATCAAAGTCTATGGCATTGTTCAGGGGGTTGGATTCCGGCCCTTTGTCTATAAACTTGCCCGGGAATTAAAGCTGCCGGGATATGTGCTTAATGACTCCGAAGGCGTGAAAATTCATCTACAGTGTAATGCTGCTTCAGTGAAAAAATTCCTGGATAAATTGCAGTCAGAAACGCCACCCCGTAGCCGGATTACCAACATTACCACAGAACAATATACCCATGATCAATCCTTTCACAATTTTTCAATCCACTTCAGCGACGACACCAACTCAAAAACAGCCCAGGTATCACCGGACCTGGATGTTTGCGAAGACTGTTATAATGAATTATTTGACAAAAGCGACCGGCGCTATCTCTATCCCTTTATCAATTGCACCAATTGCGGGCCACGGTTTACCATTACTCAGGATATTCCCTATGATCGTAAAAATACGACCATGAAACCCTTTATCATGTGCGCATCCTGCCAGGCGGAATATGATGATCCGGTAAACCGCCGCTTTCACGCCCAGCCCAACGGATGCCATGATTGCGGGCCGCAGTTGCAATTAGTTGATAATACCGGGAAAAACCTGATTGCCGGATCGGATATGACAGAAGTCGATCATATTTTCAATAAAATCACAAATTTTATTGCTAATGGGGAAATCATCGCGATTAAAGGCATCGGCGGATTTCATCTGGCCTGCGACGCCCTCAATGAGACTGCTGTCAGAACTCTGCGAATGCGCAAATATCGTGAGGACAACCCCTTTGCCGTCATGTTTTCGAATATTGAACAAATTGAAACCTGGTGCGAAATCAGTGACCATGAAAAACAACTGCTCACCGATGTTCAGCATCCGATTGTGCTGCTAAAAATAAAACAAAGAGTAGCTGAATCCGTGGCACCGGGAAACCATTTTCTGGGCTGTTTGCTCCCCTACTCTCCTGTTCATCACCTGCTGATGAACTATTGTGACCGGCCACTTGTAATGACCAGTGGCAACAAAAGCGATGAACCGGTAAAGTATGATAACCAAATCGCGCTGGATCAGTTAGGTGGAATTGCCGATTATTTTCTGCTGAACAATCGCGATATTAATATTCGCTGTGATGATTCCGTTATCAGGAGTTATAAAAATGCCCCTTATGCAATTCGCCGTTCCCGCGGATATGTACCGGCAGACCTGCAGTTGGATTATTCTTTTTCCAAAGCGATCCTGGCCTGTGGCGCAGAGCAGAAAAACGTCTTCGCACTGGCCAAAAACCAACAAGTCTATTTGAGTCATCATATTGGTGATTTGAAAAATTATGCAGTGTTAAAAGCCTTTGAAACCGGGATTGACCACTTTCAGAATATATTTGAAATAGGCCCTGTAATTATTGCAGTAGACAAACATCCCGACTATCTCAGTACACATTACGGAATAGAAACAGCACAATCGCAGGGAATAAATTTGGTCAGGGTTCAACATCATCATGCTCACGCTGCTGCTTGTATGGCAGAAAACCAATTGAATGAGCCGGTGCTCGCCCTGATACTGGATGGCACCGGCTATGGCAATGATGAAACTATTTGGGGCGGCGAATGCCTCCTCTGCGATTACAAACAGTCACAACGGATCGGACATCTACGGCAGGTGAAGATGCCCGGCGGTGACCGGGCTGTACGGAATATTGGTGCTATGGGCCTGGCTTACCTATATAAAACCTTTGGAGAAGAAACGCGCTCTTTGGATTTACCCTTTTTATCCCGGATTGAGGATAAGGAACTGGTGCTTCAAATGCTAAAAAAAGGAATCAATTCGCCCGTTACTTCCAGTTGCGGACGGTTGTTTGACGGATTTGCCGCCATTGCCGGATTTCGCGCCCGGGTAAATTACGAAGGCCAGGCCGCCATAGAATTCGAGCAGCAAATTGATTCTGTCACTGATGCTACTTACAATTTTAATATTACTGCCAATGATGAATGTGATATCCTGGACTGGGAACCGGCAATCAGGGAGTTGATTGTTGATATTCACACAAGGAAGAGCTTTGCAGAAATTTCAGAAAAATTTCATAACGGATTGACAGCGGCGCTTTATAAATTATTAAAAAGAGCGCGGAAAAAATATAAGATTAATAAAGTTGTTCTATCAGGCGGTGTGTTTATGAATTTATTTTTATTGAAAAACCTTGAAAATAAATTATTAAATGATAATTTTAAGGTGTACACGCACAAGAAAGTGCCGGCAAATGACGGAGGGATTGCATTGGGCCAACTGTTTATAGCAGATCATCAAATTAATATGTAATAAATAATCACGCTTGCCTGAAAGATGAGGGAAAAATAATGTGTTTAGCCGTACCCATGAAAGTCAAAAAAATATCCGGAAACAACGCCATCGCGGAAGTGAACCAGGTAGAATACGATGTCAATGTCACCATGATGGAAAATCTGAAAGTAGGTGATTATGTTATTGTCCATGCCGGGTTCGCGATCGAAATCATGGACGAAAAGGAAGCACAAGAGACCCTGGCCCTCTGGCATAATATGCAGGCATACAACCGGAAAAACAGTTAGAATATGCAATATATCAGCGATTTTAGAAATCCCCGGGATTCAAAAATATTATTGGATAAAATCCATCAGTTATCCCAAAAAATTGATCAACCTGTCAATATAATGGAAGTCTGCGGCGGCCATACCTATGCAATTTTTAGATTCGGAATTAATAAGGCGCTGCCGGAGCGTATCAATCTGATCAGCGGACCGGGCTGTCCGGTTTGCGTAACTGACCAAAGTTATATTGATGAGGCGATTGAATATGCCAAGAATCCTAATGTTATTATCGCAACTTTTGGTGATATTGTCCGGGTTCCCGGCAGTTACTCCAGCCTGAGCCGTGAAAAATCTCAGGGCGCGGTGGTGGAGATCTGCTACTCACCGATGGAAGCGCTGACCATTGCGCAAAAAAATCCGGACAAAGAGGTGGTTTTTCTGGGAATCGGTTTTGAGACCACAGTCCCTCTGACCGCTACTGTGATTATGGAAGCCGCCCGCTTGGGAATCCCTAATTTTTCCATTCTGTCTTCTCACAAAACCATGCCAAACGCATTAAATATACTGCTGGATTCCGATGGGGTTGTTGTCAATGGTCTGATCTGTCCGGGACATGTCTCGTCAATTACCGGGTTTTCTATATACGAATATATAGTCAATGAGTTGAAAATCCCAGCAGTGATCTGCGGCTTCGAATCCAATGATATTTTACAGACTATCCTGATGATCCTGCAACAGATTGCCAATAACGAGGCAAAAATCGAAAATCAATATACCAGAGCCGTCAGGGAACATGGCAATCCCAGGGCACAGGCAGTTATTAAAGAGGTTTTCAGCCCGGTTGATTCACAATGGCGCGGCATCGGGGAAATTCCCGACAGCGGGCTGGAAATAGCAGAAAAATATCGCCGGTTTAATGTGAGAAATAAACTGAGTGTTGATATACCGGAGAAAAAAATTATAAAAGGCTGTATCTGCGGTAAGGTCATGCAGGGGATCAAAAAACCCACTGATTGCAAACTCTTTGCAAAAGCATGTACACCGCAAACCCCCCAGGGCGCCTGTATGGTAAGCTCGGAAGGGGGTTGTGCGACGTACTATAAATTCCGCGAATGAGGTTCTTTGATATGGAGAATATGAAGAGAGACTCTGCAACCCCGTTGGGGTTGGTCTTAAGTAGGGTGTTTGATCATAGGGTTTCGCTGCGCTGCACCCTATGTTATGCTATGATTCCCCGTTGGGGAAATTTGATAGATATTTGCGAGAAAAAGAGAAATCAGTTAACAAGTTTTCGCAAAGCATGATATTTTACATACTTAGAAATTTCTCCGAAGGAGAAACAGAGCCTAACACAGGGTGAAACCCTGTGCTAATACAACCCACTCCGACTTTCCCTGAAAGGGAAACAGAGTTTAATAACCAGAGAGGCAAAATGAAACAGATCATCAAAGCCCACGGCAGTGGCGGAAAACACACAAAAGATTTGATCGAACAAATATTCCTGAAGCACTTCAATAATGCTCCCCTGACCGAACTATCTGATGCGGCCTTGCTGCCGATAGGAACCGGCCGGATCGCCTTTACGACTGACTCACATGTGGTCCAGCCCATCTTCTTTCCCGGGGGAGACATTGGTAAACTGGCTGTCAGTGGAACAGTCAATGACCTGGCGGTTAGTGGTGCTGTTCCAAAATATCTATCCTGTGGATTGATCCTGGAAGAAGGCTTTGCTCTGGAAAAATTGGAGAAGATTATTGCATCCATGGCACAAACCGCTAAAGTGGCCGGTGTCACGATTGTCACCGGTGATACAAAAGTCGTCGCGAAAGGAGAAGCCGATCAGATCTACATCAATACCAGCGGTGTTGGGCTTTTACCGGAAGACGTGAATCTGTCAACCGGCAATATCATTCCCGGCGATAAGATCATCATTTCCGGAAATATTGGTGAACACGCTACCGCCATTTTGCTAGCGCGGGAAAAATTTACCGTGAAATCAACACTTGTCAGTGACTGCAATCCTGTTAATAAAATGACAGAAAAACTCATTGCGGAAGTTTCTGGAATCCGGGTCATGCGTGATCCGACCCGCGGCGGTGTCGCAGGTGTACTCAATGAATTCGTGGATAACAGAGAATTTGGAATTCGTATCCATGAGCAGGAACTGCCGGTGAACCGGGAAGTTTCGGGAATATGCGAGCCTTTTGGATTTGACCCACTCTACCTGGCCAATGAAGGAAAATTCATAACCATTGTCAGCCCGGAAGAAGCGGAAAAAAGCCTGGAGATTATTAAGGAATTTGAACTGGGAAAAAATGCCAGGATTATTGGCGAAGTAATTCAAAAACCCGCCGGCAAAGTACTGCTGCAGACCCAACTGGGAACCGATCGTATTCTAAACCTGTTAAGCGATGAAATTTTACCCCGTATCTGCTGAGGAGAATATGCACGAATTGTCCATTGCTCAAAATATTGTCAAGATTGTCCATCAGGAATATGTGAAGGGAAATTTTCAAGACCATGTCAAAAAAGTATGGTTTTCCGCCGGGAAAATGAATGCCATTATTCCGGCCTCTTTACAATTAAATTTTAATGTGGTAAAAAAGAATTATGTGGAAATGAAAACAGCGGAATTGATAATTAAAGAAAATGAGGTTATTATCCAATGCCGGCAATGTCAAAAAAAAGTGGAATTGGAGGAGCCGGTTTTCCGGTGTCAGCAATGCGGATCAGCCGACATCGAACTGGTGCAAGGCAAAGAAATGTTTGTGGAAAGTTTTGAAGTATAGCAACATAGGAGATAAAGGATGAAAATTGAAGTTTTAAAAAATGTAATGGAAGTCAATGATAACCTGGCGGATGATATTCGTAAGAGTACGAAAAAATCCAAAACCCTGGTGCTCAATATGATGAGTTCTCCAGGCTCCGGCAAGACCATGATCCTGGAAAAAATACTGCCCAAATTATTATTGAATGGTGTCAAAACCGGTATTGTGGAAGGAGATATTTCCACCACCAATGACGCCGAACGAATTATTGGTAATGAAATTCATATCGTTCAGATCAACACGGAAAAATTTGGCGGTGATTGCCATTTGGGCTCCGAAGTTATCAAACCGGCCTTGGATCAGCTGAACTATGAAAAACTCAACCTGGTGATCATTGAAAATGTTGGCAATCTCGTTTGCCCGGCGGAATTCGATACCGGCGCCGACAAAAATATGGTGGTGATCAGTGTGACCGAAGGTGAAGATAAACCCTTGAAATATCCTTTGATGTTTCGTGAGTGCGATCTCGCCATTATCAATAAAATTGATCTGCTGCCCCATTTGGAATTTGATGTGGAAAAATTGAAAACCAACATTCGTCAGATCAATCCCAATATGGAGATCATTCAACTTTCCGCCCGCACCAATGAAAATATTGAAAAACTATTAAACTGGATCATGAACAATTTAAAAAAATAATTTTCTTTTGAAATTTCAGTGGAATTTGTTAAGGTAATCTTACGCACATTAAAATCCACTTTGCTTTGTAAAATCGAGGTTTTTATGGAAGAACTAAAAATAAAAAGGCTTCTGGCTGAAAATCAATCTTTGCAGAATGAAAATGTAAGGTTGAGAAAGCAGTACGAGTATTCCCTGAAAACCGCGGAAATTTTACATGAAAAATTTCACCAGTTCGTCAATATTATTCCTCAGGCTGTTTTTGAAATGGATGAAGCGGGCAATTTTGATTTTTTGAACCCCCAGGGCTATACAATTTTTGGATATCAAAAGGGACAATTAACAGCTGAGATAAAATTTTGGCATCTGTTTGCGAAACATGACCGCCACCGTTTGAAAAGCAATGTCCATGATGTTTGCCAGGGGAACAGCAATATTACCGGCAATGAATATACCGCTTTGCGGCAGGATGGTTCAACCTTTTATGTCTTGATCTATTCCTGTCCTGTTCACGACGATCAGAAAGATAAATTACACGGCCTGATCCTTGACATCGACAAGCGGCGTCAGGCAGAGAAGGACCTGGAAAATTCCCGTGACCAGTTGCGTGATCTTTCTATACATTTGCAATCGGTGCGGGAAGAAGAGCGTTCTTATCTGGCCCGGGAAATACATGATGAACTGGGGCAGGCCCTGACCGCGCTGAAAATGGATTTGCTGTGGATTGACAAGCGGCTGCCGAAAGATTCCCATGAGATCATTGACAAGACCAAATCCATGGTGACTTTGTTGGATTCAACTATCCAAATTGTCAAAAAGATCTGTTCCGACCTGCGCCCCGGATTGCTGGATGATCTTGGTCTGAAAGCCGCCATTGAGTGGTACACTGAGGAATTTATCGCGCGGACAGGGATTGATTGTGATTTACAGATCATGTTTGATGAAATTAATATTGATAAGGACCTGGAGATATCGATTTTTCGAATTTTTCAGGAAACACTGACCAATATTGCCCGTCATGCCGGGGCGAAAAAGGTGACTGCGGATTTTGATGTCACAGCCAATATCATGTATATGCGGATTGAAGATAATGGTATCGGCATCAGTGAGGCACAAATAAATGATCCGAAATCTTTAGGTCTGATTGGACTAAGAGAGCGGGTCTATCCATGGGGCGGCGAGCTGAAAATCCATGGTCATAAAAACAAGGGAACAATTGTTTTTGCTAAAATTCCCTTAAAGGGGAGGGAATCAAATGATTGAAGTTTTTATTGCTGATGATCATGAAATAGTCCGCAAAGGGCTCAGTTCATTGATCAATGAAACCTGGGACATGAAATTGATTGGTGAAGGCAAGAATGGCAAGGATGTCTTGAGCACGGTATCCAAAAAACCCTGTGATATCCTTATCCTGGATATTTCCATGCCTGGCCGGAGCGGACTGGAAATCCTGAAACAGGTCAAGCAGATAAAACCGGACCTACCGGTTCTGATATTATCCATGCATCCGGAAAATCAATATGCCAAACGAATGTTGAAAGCCGGGGCGTCAGGCTATCTAAACAAAGAATCTGCTGCGACGGAACTGGTCAAAGCCATTCGTAAGATTTGCACCGGGCATAAATACATAACCGGCAATGTCGCTGAAATGCTGGCCGATGATTTAACGGGGGATATAAAAACCCATCGTCATGAAAAACTGAGTGACCGGGAATTTGAGGTCATGCAATTGCTGGCCGGTGGAATGACAGTTTCGGAAATCGCCGAAAAACTCTGTCTCAGTGTGAAAACCATCAGCACACACCGCCATCATATTCTGGAAAAATTACAATTGGAAAATAATGCCCAGGTGATCTGTTATGCCATCAAGCACGATCTGGTAGAAATGGAAATATGAAATATTTATTTTCCCTACCGCGGCTTATTTCTGCGTTCGGGAAATTCCTCTGTCAATATTTCCAAAGCGCTCTCAATATTCTCATCCGTGGATAAAAATACCAATTCCTGACCTGATTTAATAACCGAATCGCCATGGGGAATAAAAAACTTGTTATCTTCAATCTCTCCCACCGCAACAAAAATTATATTTTTCGGAAAGTTTTCTTTTTTCGTGATCTCAGCAACCGTTTTATTATGAAGAGCCGAGCGTTCCGGTAAATCCAGTTTGTAGATATGCGCTTTACCCTTTGCAATTGAAGTGATTTTTTTGATCAGGTCATCCTGTATTTCGGTCAGAATTTGATCCACCAGAATATTGGTAACCTGTACCACCGAGTCAACACCTGCAATGCGGTAGGATTTTTCATAATCAGGATTGCGAAGGCGGGCAATAATGCGGGGTACCTCAAAGCTTTTACACAATAGTGAGAAGGCCAGATTTTCGGCATCTCTATTTGTAGCGGCTACACATACATCCGCTTTTTCAATGCCGGCTTCTCTGAGAACACTCAGTGACGTAATACTGCCGTTGATTACGACTGCGCCGGTCCGGGCATATATTTTATCACATCGTGCTGAGTCTTGTTCTATGACTATGACGTCATTCTTTTGCTGGGTCATTTGTCTGGCCAGTTTACTCCCAACCTGGCCACCACCTGCGATTATTATGTACATATTTATCTCCTGTAATCCTTTTTTATATCCATGCTTTTCTGGTAAAAAGTAAAAGAACCGGCAGAATTTCCAGCCGACCTGCCAGCATGCCAATTATATAGGTTAATTTTACAAGCGGGCTGAGATTGATCATTTCCGGTACGGAAATATAGCAGGGCCCGATATTTCCCAGAGCGGAAAACATGCCACTGAAGGCCTGCCAGCCGGTGAGATTGCTGAACATAGCTGTAATGGCGCCTCCTACAAGCAGAAGAAACATCCAGTAAAAAAACAGCGCCGCCGTCCGGAACACTTCATCATCACTGAGCAGCACACCATCCAACTTGATTTTTGACAGAGTGCGGTTGTCAAAGCGCAGTTTGAAAATTTCACGATTAACCAATTTTTTCAGTATAACAATTCGGGTAATTTTTATACCACCGGCTGTGGAACCTACGCATCCCCCAATTACCATCATAATTAGAAAGAGCTGTTTTGCCAGCGCCGGAAAATAGGGCGCTCCGATATCTTTGGTGCCATACCCTGTTGTTGTAATGAGAGCCATGACCTGGAATATTGTATACCGGAATACTTCTTCCAGTTTAAGTAAAATTGTTTTAATACCGGACTCTCTGAAAAAATCAATTCCGGTATTTTTGTAGAAATGGTTCAGCATGATCAAAAAGATAAAAATAAGTAATACTTTCCACCAGGTGCGAATCTCTTCCGTATCCCAGAAAGCCTTGAAATCCCCTTTTAAAATTCTGTAATGAACTAAAAAATTAATGCCACCCAGCAGCATGAAAAAGGTGACAGTGTATTCAATCAATCTAAAATTGTGTTTACCGGTTTGGCGATAAAAATCAATACTGGCGTCATGGGGAGAAAATCCGCCGGTGGAAAGCGTGGTCAGCGCATGATTGACCGCATCAAAAATAGTCATGCCTTCAAGAAAATAGGTTAATGCCGCTGCCATGGTTAATATTCCGTAAATAATCCACAGGGATTTTACTGTATTGAACAGGCCGGGCGTAATTCGGGATGAACTGATTTTATGACTTTCAGCGCCGAAAATGTGATGGCTGCCTCCGGTGTTGAAGAGCACCAGGAGAAATAAAGACAAAACACCCAGTCCTCCCAGCCACTGGGTTATTGACCGCCAGAAGAGAATGGTTTGCGGCATGGAGTCCAGGCCATTAAAAACAGTGATTCCCGTGGTGGTGAACCCGCTCATGGCCTCAAAAAAGCCATCAATAAAACTGGCATCAATGGCCAGCATATAGGGCAGCGCGCCGACCATGGAAATTGAAATCCAGGCAATTGCACAAAGCAACATAGACGAGGTCAGGTCAATCCCATTGTCTTTGAAAATTTTTACCAAAATCAAACCGGCCAGCAAAGATATAATAGCCGGAATAATAAAAGCCGGTGCGGTTCCTTTGGAATTAGGATCGATAATTATAAAAATGATGGGAATTAGTATCAAAAAACTGAAATAAAGCAGAATTTTTCCGGTAAAGTGCAGAATACTTGTAATTTTTGTATATTTGTTTCTCAATTATTATTCCTCTTGACCTTGTTTTATAATATTCGGAATTATTACAAAAGAGTTCAATTTCCGTCGCTAAATTTTTTCCTGATTTTATATTTACGGTACAGGTTCAATGGTTTTTTTCTGAGCATTTTATGATCTTCGCAATTCAGAAAATCCATCGCCGCCTGCAATACGCGTTTGGAATTGTTTTGGTCTTTCCAGGGATGAATTTGCGCCAGATATTTTTTCCGTTTTGCTGAAAATTCCCGCGGGTTTTCCAGGCTACGATCGATAGCCGGCCGCAGCTGGCTAACGTCGGTAATATTAATGCCTTTGTCCTGCCGGACTGTGGCGTCAATGGTGATCACCGGCTTGTCCAGCAACATGAATTCATAAACAATTGACGATGTATCGGAGATCAGCAGATCGGCAATTTGGAGAATTTCCCTGTTGTCCGGGTCTTGATAGATTTTAAATTTATCCGGCGGCAATTGTTTGAATTGTTCAATTTCATCCCTGTCCATCAGGTCATGAAATTTTAAAATCCATAATTCATCATCTTTGGGTAATGGTTCAATAACCGGTAAAATTTTGTCCGATGATTTGAAACGGGGGCTGAAAGTCGGTGTATACAAAACAATTTTTTTATTGCCGGGAATGTTCAATTTTTCCAGGATTTCTTCCCTGTCAAAATCCGCTAATAATTTGTCGATCTTGATCCAGCCGGTTTCGCGGACAGCAAAAAATTGGTGTTTCCGGGCCAAAGCCTGGAATTTTTCAGTCACCAGGGGGCCGCTGGTGCAATAAAGATCAAACAGGCCGTTGATCTTATAATGACCCATTTTTTCTTCACAAAGTCCGTGGAACACCTGGACTTTCAGGCCGGGAATTTTGTAATGAATAATATTTCCCGGCGCAAAAACAATGTCCGGCTTAAAATCAATCGCTTTTTGAATGGAAGTCGTAACATTTGCAGTGTCTGGAAGTAAATGGCTGAGATTTGGTGAAATCCAGATCAATGATTCACCGGCGCCGGTTTTTTCAATCTCCTGAATCAATGGTTCCAGAATCCCCACTGAATAAGGCTTGGTGATAAAGTGTAAAAATTTCATCGCTGGTCTATTCGCTTTAATAGATCTTCGACAACTCTTTCCGATGCTTTGCCGTCGACCCGGCCGAGCATTTCCCTTTTTCTTTCTCTAAGCCTGTCCACGCGCACCGGCCGCTCCAACAATGCTTTTTCCACTGTCGCCGGCAGCCATTCCGGACTTTTCAGATCATAGGCGAAATCCAGTTGCCGGGCAATGTCATAATCCATGCGTTTATTAAACCGCGATGGAAAGAGCCGGTGATTCCAGCGCAGATGCATAAAGTCACAGACAATTACCGGGTTTTCCGTAGCCAGATATTCAAAGAGCGTGGAACTGGCTTCCGTCAGTAAAATATCAGAGTAATTGTATAATTCGGCAATATTGGTGAATTCTACCGGCATGAGATGAACATGCTCATAGGTTTCCGCCATTCGCATAAAAAGATTTTTCTGGTGCCGGTATTTCTTTAATACCCATGAGAAGTGATGGAGTTTGACGATCAGGTTATAATTGCGGGTCAATTTCGCCAATCCTTCACCAAAGACTTCAATGGAACTGGGATAAAAAGTCGGTGCGTAGAGAATGGTTTTTTTATTCTCATCAAGATTCAGCTTCCGGGTCAATTCCCGGTTGGTTTTCGCAATGCTGTCCAGTTTTGGAAAACCGGTCACAACCAGGTCTGTGTCAATGCCCCGGCGCTCAAATTCCCGGCGGCGGTATTCGCCTTCGATATAGCGAACGTCAATGCGGGGATCGTAATCCGTATAGTAGCAGGATTTTACACCGATTCCATGGTAGAGCAAGACTGCCAGTGTATCAGGATTGCAATATTTTTCTGCATGAGCGGATTTACCAAAAATGGTAATGTCGAAATTTTCCCGGTGAATATTTTCTATGCGATCTTTTTCAGTTTCACCGGTGATAAATTTGTTTTTGTAGTCCGATAAAACCCTGGTGATCAGTTCGTATTCCACCCGTTCATTATCAATAAAAGCGGAAAAATAGATGTCAAAACGTCCATTTTCTGACATCACATCAGCCACCGGCATGAATTGCGGTAAATAATATAAATGGTGGAGATTGAAGAGAACTTTAATTTTATTTATAGTTGCAGCCAAACGGGAAATCCTGTTTAATTAACAGATTAGAATTTTTACAGGAGAGAATTTACAAAATATTTGTAAGAACTATAAATTATTTTTGATCATGGCAGTAAAATTTTCCAGATTAAAAGTCAATTCCAATTGGTGTGAATTTCCCAAAGCGCTGTAGGTTCCGCCGAATCCCAGGCCATAATTCAGGGCTGCTAACGAAGTGTTGATACCGGCGCCGAGGTGCAGGTTTTCATTTTCATCGATCCCGAAGCGCAGACTTACCTGGTTTCGAAAAATGGTTTCCAGCCCGGCAACCGCCTTGACATTAAGCGCTTCACTGCCGAATAAACTATTATTTTTTTCGCCGTCAAAGGTGGCATTTATCCCCAACATCGGTTCTAATGTAAATTTCCCAAGGATAAAATGATAAGAACCCCCAAGTCGAACTTCCGGTGCAATAACTTCTTTTTCACCGTCATTCCAAAACAGATAAGTCGTGGTGAAGTCGGAAATATTCATACCAAGATTAATTTTGTCATTCCAGTGATAAAGCAGGCCGAAATCAACGCCGACTCCGAATCCTTTGCTGGCATAGAGGTCTTTGTAGAGTGTTTTGACTGAGAGGCCGTAGGCGATTTTATCGGAATGGTTTTTGGCCACGGAAAGAAAAAATGCCGATTCCGAGGTACCGAAGCGGCCGATCTTTCCAAAGTCCAGATATTCTCCGTCATCCAATTGTCCGTTCCCTTCAGTTCCGTCAGCGTCAGGGCCCGGATAATTTTCATCACCCGGCGCAATACCGTCACTGCCAATGTCAATCAGGCTGCTTTCTTTGACCAAAGGAATATCATCAACCGCGCTGCGGATGAAACCAATGCCGATTTTGTAATTTTTAATATTTGGAAAGGAAACCGCAACGTGATCAATATTAAGTACACCTGCAAATTCTTCGGCATGCATTATACGCCCGGAAATATAATCTGTGTTGATCAGCAAAGCCGGATTCCAGTAAAAGGAAGAAGTCACGGATGCATTGGAGACTACTGCGCCACCCAGGGAAACTTCACGGACACCGGTGCCGTTTTTCAGGAAGCTGTTGGCATATTTATCACCAAAAGCCCACAGATTGGTCAGTGAAAAAAATAATATCAACAGGAATATCTTTTTATAGTGCTGCACAGTTAATCTCCAAATTCAGCTTTTAATTCATCCAGTTTTTTGAGTGCTTCGAGAGGAGTAAGGTTGTTAATATCGACCAGTTTCAGTTTTTTCCGCAATTCACTCTCTTTTCTTTCAAATAAACTCAATTGGTTGGGATTCTGTTCCGGGATATTATGAAAAGTTTCCGGATTGGTGGGTAATGACCGTTTTTCTGTGCCGAAATTATTCATGATCTCATTGGCGCGGTGAATGATTTTGTGGGGAACACCGGCCATTTTCGCCACATGAATACCATAGCTTTTATCACAGCCGCCGGGCACAATTTTTCTGAGAAATGCCACAGTATTGCCGTATTCTTCCACAGCAACATTAAGGTTGCCGACACGGGGTAGTAATTTTTCCAGTTCTGTTAATTCATGGTAATGGGTGGCAAACAGGGTTTTAGCGGCTGTTTTTTCATTATTATGTAAATATTCTGTTACAGCCCAGGCGATAGACATGCCGTCGTAAGTGGAAGTGCCGCGTCCGATTTCATCCAGCAATACCAGGGATTTTGGCGTGGCATTGTTGAGTATATTGGCGGTCTCATTCATTTCCATTAAAAAAGTAGATTCACCGGCAGCCAGATTATCACTGGCGCCCACACGGGTAAAAATACGATCAACCACACCGATTTTTGCTTCTGCCGCCGGCACAAAGGAACCGGTTTGCGCCATCAGCACGATCAGGCCGATTTGCCGAAGATAAGTGGATTTTCCCGACATATTCGGGCCGGTAATGATGTAAATTTGTTTATCATTATTGTCAATTTCCAGATCATTGGGTGTGAACTTGTCGCCAGCCGGCAAGAGGTCTTCAACCACTGGATGGCGGCCATCTTTGATAGTAATTTTGCTATCCTGAGATATCTGTGGCCGCACGTAATTATTTTCCACTGCAAGTTCCGCCATCGCGGCGAGAATATCCAGCGTGGCGATCAGCGTGGCATCTTTTTGCAGTTCAGCGATGTATTCCAGTACCTGCTCGCGAATATCCTGAAAGAGCGCGTATTCCAGTGTATGCACCTTTTCTTCGGCATTCAAAAGTTTTTCTTCATATTCTTTGAGATCCGGTGTAATGTAGCGCTCGGAATTTACCAGCGTTTGTTTGCGAATATAATCTTCCGGGACTTTTTCCGAATGGGTTTTGCGTACTTCAATGTAGTAGCCAAAGACCCTGTTAAACCCGATTTTGAGAGAGGGAATATTCTGCTTTTCCCGTTCGGTTGCCTGTAGATTGGCGATCCACTGTTTGCCATTGCGCATAAGATGGCGGTATTCGTCCAGCTCGGCATTATACCCGTCCGCTATGAAGCCACCGTCACGAATCGAGAGCGGCAGGTCGGTATCGGCAATGGTTTCGTTTAATAGATCCACAATGTCGGGCAAAAATTTCAATTCTTTTAAAATTCTAGCAAAAGTATCATGGGGTTGGAGCAGTTCATTGAGTTCCGGCAATATTTCCAGTGTGTTTTTGATGAGCACCAGGTCTCTGGCGCCGGCCCGGTTGGTACTTAGTTTTGATAAAAGGCGTTCCAGGTCGCTGCAATTCTGCAATTTTTCACGTATCTCATCCCGCAGCAGATTGTCATCAGCCAGGGTGGCTACTTTATCCAGGCGTTCTTCAATTTTTTTAACTTTGAATAAGGGGCGCAGCAGCCACTTTTTCAATAGCCGGCTACCCATAGGTGTAATGGTTTTGTCAATGACATGGATCAGGGAGCCGTCTTTACCATTGGTTTGCATGGTGGAGAAAATTTCCAGGTTTTTGCGGGTGAAATTATCAACGATCATACGGTCCTGATCAGTTTCTACGCTGATTTTGTTGATATGCGCGAGATTCTTTTGATGATTAAACCGCAGATAAAGCAGGGTTGCGCCCGCGCACTGGACAGCCAGTTTGGAATCATGAATGCCAAAGCCCTTCAGGGATTGGGTTTTAAAGTGCTCGGTAAGAGTGTTGAAAGCTTCCTCGTGGTTGAACATCCAGGCGTCTAAGGGAGTGATCTTTAAAACCTGATTCCCCATAAAATGGTAGAGGTCTTTTTCGATTTTTTCGGGACAAATTATTTCTGTTGGCGAATAGGAGAGAACCCGTTCTTTCATATTTTCGACAGAAAATTCCTGGACGAAGAATTCGCCGGTGGAAACATCAATGACGGAAATAGCCGCTTCTTTTTTATTAAAATTGACGGCCACCAGGTAATTATTATTTTTTTCTTCCAGAAATTTGGTGGAAACAGAAGTGCCGGGAGTGACAATTTCTACCACTTCCCGCCTGACAATGCCCTTGGCGGTTTTGGGGTCTTCCACCTGTTCGCAGATAGCGACTTTCAGTCCGGCTTTCATAAGTTTGTACATATGAGATTCCAGAGCATGATAAGGAAAGCCGGCCAGCGGGACGGAGTTGGCCTTGCCATTGGCCCGTTTGGTGAGGGTAATGTTCAGAACCCGGGCGGCGGTTTTGGCGTCCTCCTCAAAAGTCTCATAAAAATCCCCCATGCGAAAAAGCACCAGGGCATCAGGGTATTCTTCTTTGACCTTTAAATATTGGCGCATAACCGGCGTTGCGCCTGTTTTTGTATTCTTGCTCATAAAAACTCAATTTAAAATATTCCAATGACGATCTAAAATATAAAAAAAGTTTGGTAAAGAATGAACAATAAAAGGATGCTAAAAATTTTCAAAATTATATAATAAACTAAAAAAATAGGTAAAATATTATAGCGAAACTGAAAATGTTATCTTTTCACATTACAATATACAATTAATTGTGGCTTAATACTTTTTTTTGAATAAAATATTGTTTAAGTTTTATTTGGTTAAAGTGATTCGTTGATAAGCAAAATATAAAATGATTTGGATTAAAATAAAAATGTTAGTCGTATTTGTAAGTGATTATCTTTTTTGATATTTATGATGTATTTTAAATTGTATATTTTTTTGCTTTTTTTATTTAAATCAACTTGACATTTAATAATGATAAATCTATTTTAATTTTACACAATAAAAACGTTATTATATTAGGAGTTTAGAATGAAAAGAAAAATAGTTAGAGTAGGTGCTAGTCTTTGTATTTTGCTGCCCAAAAATGTAGTGAATGCAATGAACTGGGATTTCGATGACCACATCGACTTGATCCTGGATGAAGCTGATGAAACGGTCTATCTCAGGAACATGAAAAAGAAAAAGAAAAAGGCAAAAACCTATCTGGAAAATTTCACTGAATTCCAGAAAGAGTATGCCGATACTTTAAAAAGTATAGAAAAAAATGAGTAAGGGCAGAGGGAAAAATGAAAAGAAAAATCATAAGAGTTGGCTCCAGCCGCGGCGTATTGTTGCCCCGCGAGGTAACCAAGGCAATGGGTTGGGAATTCGGCTCACAGACTGAGTTAACGATTGACAAAGAAAATAATCAGGTGATACTAAAAACAATCAAAATTGATATTCCGGAAGATTATAATCCGGACCATCTGAAACAGATTGAAAAAACCTTGAAAAACAATCTTGAATTGTTGGGAGGTTTAGATGACTAATGAGCAAGCTCGACAAATCAAATTATTATGTTATGTCCATTGGATTGTCAGTAAAAAATATGATGTGGAATCAGGGGTTCGTGATCTGTATACCCTTGAAGAAGTTGTATCAATGCCCGGCGGTGGTTCACTGACCTGTTTTTCCGGCGCAAAATTGACTAACCGGAAAGACCTGTTCGCTCAGATCGGCTGGTTTATTTATTATATGCTGGAAGGCGAACCCTTTAACAGCAAAAATAAGGCCCTTGCAACATTGATGATCATCTGGGCACTGGAATTTTATAAACTTGATTTTGACAAAGAAAAGGTCGTGGAATATATCGACAATGTTGATACTATGAGATCGGGTAATTCCGATATTTCCAACTGGTTTCAAAACCATTGTAAATAAACCTTTCTATGCCGGATATATCAAAATTAATTGCTGCCGCCAAAGGTGCAATTGACGTCGATTTATTAATCAGGAACTGTCGAATTGTCAATTTGTTTTCCGGCAATATCCAGAAAAACAATATTGCAGTTCACCAGGGGCGGATTGTTGGTTTTGGAGATTATCCGGCAAAAAAGACCATAAATGCCCGGGAGCGATATCTTGCTCCCGGTTTTATAGACGGCCATGTTCATATAGAATCTTCAATGCTCAGTCCGGCTTATTTTGCGGAAGCTGTTGTCAGACACGGCACAACTGCTGTCATTGCTGATCCCCATGAAATTGTTAATGTTTTAGGCCTTGAGGGGTTGCAAACATTTTTGGACAGAACTGTCAGTCTGCCGGTGGATTTTTATTTCATGATGCCTTCGTGTGTGCCGGCAACACATCTGGAAACAGCAGCTTATAAGATCACTGCCGAAGCAATGAAGTCCTTTTGGTCTGAAGACCGTATTCCCGGGCTCGGTGAAATGATGAATTATCCCGGTGTGATCCATCAGGACCCGGCAACTCTGGATAAAATTAAATTATATCAGAAAAAAATTATCGATGGCCATGCACCATTGCTAAAAGACAAAGCATTGTCCGCCTACATGGCGGCCGGGATCACATCGGACCATGAATGCTCAACCATTGAAGAAGCGCGGGAAAAACTGGAAAAGGGAATGTTCATTCTGATCAGGGAAGGCTCGGCAGCAAAAAACCTGGCCGCATTACTCCCCCTGGTCAATGATTACAATGCTGGCAATTTTGGATTTTGTACCGATGACCGCCATCCTGATTATTTGATGGAAAAGGGCCATATTGATGATATAGTCAGAGAGGCGATCACTTATGGTATCGCGCCGGTAAGAGCCTTGCAACTCAGTTCCCTGAATATTGCCCGACACTATCAGCTCCGGCAAAGGGGTGCGATAGGAATCGGGTATATTGCTGACCTCGTCTTATTTGATGATCTCAATGATATTAATGTTGTACAGGTGTTCAAAAATGGTGAACTGGTGATAAATGACGGAGTATTGGTCACCCCTTTGCACCACGCCGGCCATGAATTTCAAAATAGCCTTCATATTAAACAATTACCGGACAAAAGTTTCGCAGTCCCCGCTACCGATAAACCGGTGAAAATCATCCAAACTGTTCCCGATCAGATACTGACCCGGAAAACCACAGCTCTACTTCCCCGGGATAATCATGAGTTACAAGTGGATCTGAAACATGATATTTTAAAATTGGCAGTGGTGGAGCGTCACAAAAAAACCGGCAATGTACAGACGGCCTTTGTCAACGGGTTTGGTCTGAAGCAAGGAGCCATCTGTTCCACTGTTGCTCATGACTCCCACAATTTAATTATACTGGGAACCAATGACCGGGATATGGAAAAATGTGTTGAAGTTGTTCAGGAATTGAAAGGCGGTCTGGCAGTTGTGGTTGATGAAAAAACAATCGCAAGTCTTCCATTGCCCTTTGGCGGACTGATGAGCGACAATAATCTAACGGATGTTTATCATGATTATCTTGGCGTCGTGGCGGCGGCCCGGGAATACGGATGTGTTATGGCGGATCCTTTTATGTCGTTGTCATTTCTGGCGCTGCCGGTGATTCCGGAACTGAAACTGACCGACAAGGGATTAGTGGACGTCGGCAAGTTTGATTTTACTTCCCTTTACGAGACCGACTGACAGGTGGTCACCGGGCCGGCATACATGGCCAGCAGATAATCTCTGATTGGTGATATCTTCTCACTGGTTTTATCCAAATAGGCTATAAAATTTTCTTTTTCTTCAGGTGTGTAATTGTCGCGGTACCTGCAACTGTCATTTTTTATATCCCAGGCAATATAATTGGTATTCCATAGCCGATATTGATGATAAATATTCTCATCGATGAGCTCGGTTACCGCTTTGAAAAAATCGTTTTTTTGCAGGCTGCTATCTAATTTTTCTATTTCTCCGGTCAGTGTTTTACCAATGGCGATATGCACATTACCTTTATACTGACGAATTCCGGTAAGCATGCTGTAGAGGTCGGATTTGGGGCCTTTTTTAAATTCACCCTCCTCTTTTTTATACAGCTCTTTGGCTTTAAGCCGGTCACAGGGTTCATATTGATAAGAAATAGCAACCGGTACAATGTTAAGTGAACGTATTCGTTCCCGGAAATTTTTCGAGGCCGCCATGGCAAACATTTTTAATAAACCGGGCTGGGTTTCGTCATGCCCGTCTTTTGTGCGTCCTTCCCTCTGCGCAATCCAAATGGATTCTTTCTTCTCCTTCAGTGTATAGGCAATGTATTGCGATAATTTTTTTGAGGCTTTTAGTAATTCACGTCCCGGCAGGCCGCGTTTTACAATAAAACTTTTATTCAGTTTAAAAAAATCCGTTATCCAGGGTTGAAGCAGCAGATTATCACCGATTGCCATTTCTGTAGAATTATATCCGTTTTTGATCAGAATATAATTGATCAGAGTGGAATCAAGAATAATATCCCGGTGATTGGATAAATAGAGATAAGCCTTGTTCTTTGAAATATTTTCAAGACCTGAAAAGGTGAGATTATCAATTGATTTATGGAGTACGGAATCCACAATTGGGGTGATAAATTGTTTTTGAAACCCCAGGATTGTATTCACATGATTCACCTGCGACATCAACATTTCCCGTGTAATGTTTGGATTGATACTCTGAGCCAGTTTTAAAAAGCCCGGATCCTGAACCATTCCTGGCAAAACATTTTTTACATCTTCATCTGTATAAGGCGATATATCCTGGAAATTATTTTCTGTCATAGCTTTTTACCCGGTTTTATTAATTCACACCCGAAAAGTTAGTAACAATTATTAATTTTAAAAAGATTATCCGGAAATTAGCCTGTATTATTCATAAAATTTGAAAATTCATGAATTATTCAAGCCAACTACAATCAGGGAGACAAACCTCCGGCGCGAGGTCGCTTAAAACGGTATTCCAAACTGTTTGGCGCAAAATTTGATAATTCTTCATACAGTTATTAGCCTGAATTATTTATGAATTTTCAAATTTTTAAAGGAAAGCGAATAAAATTAACAAGTTACGAAAAATCAATAAAAAGATGAATTGGAAAATTCATAGAATGATATTCAGGTTAATCCCGATAGTTTCCACAGGAAACGTATCGGCGCGAAGCGGGCATTATTCATATATTTATGAATAATGCAGGTTATAATTACCGAAAAACGTTTTTAAATACTAAAGGGGTATATGGAAAATCAGAAAATATTAATCATTGACGATGAAAAAAGTTCCCGTGATTCAGCCCGAAGAATACTGCGCCGTGAAAAATATCAATTATATTTTGCAGAAAATGGAAAAATCGGGTTAAATAAAATCTGTGACATCAACCCTGATCTCGTTTTGCTTGATATCCAAATGCCAATCATGGATGGCATCCAGGTATTAAAAAAACTGGCGCATAAGCAATCAGATAATTTTTCTATCATTGTTTTGTCCGGCCATGGAACGGAACAATCTGTACGATCCTGTTATGAACTAGGCGTCACGGCTTTTGTACACAAACCCTTTGCTTCCTATGAACTCCGGGGTTTGATAAAAAACACATTGGATTTATCACACTATCGAAAGGAATTGGAAGCGACTGTTGACAAACTGAATGAACAGATCCGGGAAAACAAACAATTAAAATCAATTCTTCCCATATGCTCCAATTGTAAAAAAGTTCAGGATGATAATACGAATAAGTGGCTCGATTTTGATAACTATATTCATCACCATACCAGCAGTCAGGTCAGTCACGGCTTGTGCCCCGATTGTATTAAAGAATTATATCCCAGGGAATACAGAAGTTTGAAGGAAAAAGGCCTGATCTGAAAATTTGTTATAAATTTTTCTTATAAATTGCCCAATGGAATATTTATATTCTGAATGAGTCAAGAGGAGTGATTGAACATGAAATTTATTTCCCGTATTCAAGAAATCGAAATCATACAGGAAGCCTATAATAAGCTGGATAATGAAGGGGTCAAAAAAACGCTTATCCGCGGCAGTGAAGGCGTCGGCAAAACCGCTCTCGCACTGGAAGCCACCAAAAACCAAAACACCTGTTACCTCAAAGTCACTAAAAAAGCGGAAAAACTACTTTGCAAAGAATTTATGGCCATTGTGGAAGAGACTTATAATATTCCCATTATCAGCAATATTAATAATCTCAATGATTTTTTCTCCTTTATTCTGGCTATCTCCAGAAAGCGAAAGACCACAATTATTTTTGATGAATTTCATATTCTTGAGGAGATCAATGACGGCGTGCTGACAACAGCTGCCCGGGAATGGAAGAGTTTCAAAGAAGAGGCAAAAATCCATCTGGTACTGATCAGTTCTGACAACAAAAAGCTCAATCACATAATCATGCGAAAATTCCGAAAATTTGACAATGTCATTGACCTGGCGCCTTTTACTATTCCGGAGATCAAAGAAATTCTCGACCAAAATAATGAATACTCCGATAAAAATCTGCTTTCCTATTACATGATCACCGGGGGAATGCCGAAATATATCAGCATTCTGATGGATAATAAAATTTATAATTCCGACGATATTCTGCCCTTTGCTCTCTACAAGAATTCCCCTTTCATTGATGAAGGAATCAATCGTCTGATCAAGGTCTTCGGACGTAATTATGGAATATATTTTACGATTTTACAATTGGCGGCCACCGGCACCAACCGGCGGGCGGATATAGAAGAAGTGACGGGCAAGAATATTGGCGGTTACCTAAAACGGCTGGCTGTGGATTACGGCCTGATCGACAAAATGAACCCGGCCAATGCCGATGAAAATGCCCGGCGACAGCGAATTTTTATCAGGGACAAGTTTTTGAATTTTTGGTTCCGGTTTATCTACCGCAACAGTTCTGCGCTGGAAGCCGGAAATTTTGAATCCCTGCAGGCCATTCAAAAGGATTTTCAGCAATACCGGGAAGCCAATCTCAAAGAAATGTTTGCGCATCTTTTACGGGCCGCCGGAGCATATGATGAAGTGGGGTTTTTCTGGCAAAAATCCGACAAAAAATATTCCGAAATCATTGCCATTAACAAAAAAAAGCGGGTATTGCACATTTACACTGTAAAATTAAAAAAATCCCAACTCAGTGACAAGCAACTGGAAAAAAGGTCTGAATTGATCCTGAAAAATTACCAGGGATATAATTTTCAGATCAAAACCCTGACACTGGAAGACCTGGATAAGTATTTGATGCTCTTCTAATCGGAGTTTATCATGGCTGGGGTTGAGGTTGAGGTTAAGGTTGAGGGCTGCCGGGTGGGGGAATCCTGGCTGATCATTTATTAGTAAAAAAGTTTGTGGAATTTCGTAAGGGGTTTTGTTTCTTTCTTGATACTCTTAGAGTTTTAAAATTGATAAAAAGCATCAGCAGGCGACAATTTGAATTGTCGCCTGCTGATGGTATAGATATTTACTTATTCCCGAACAACTTTGCGATAAACCAGTACGCCAACCATCAATAATACAATCAGTGCCAAAATATTTTCCAATATCGCTACAGGATAGGCATTCATCAGCATTCCTCTGAAGAGGGTTGGTATGTGGTAACCAATCGTGATCAAAATCGCCAGGTATATATTCTTGCGAATTAAAAGGGTATAAAGCAAATAGTAAATTACTCCCATAACCAATCCGCTGATAACCCAGTAGGGAATTGTTTCGATAGTTAATCCGGTGATGACAAATCCCATGATGAGAAACAATAACCCGGCTAATGGTTTTTTAACCTGCCAATTTTTTGTTAACCGGTCAATCAACCAGAAAACGAACAAAAATTCAGATGATTTCATAAAAAAGCCCGGCACCACATCCAAACTCTTGCTGAAAAGTGGCCAGTGATCACCAAGGGATCCGTATTCCGCCCAATTGGGCGCCAATGACGGACTAAACAGTTTTTCCAGCAAAGCGGAAATTATGAACATAAGCAAACCAATGGAAATACCAAAAAGAATATTGAGACTAAATTTGTTTGATCTTGTGTATTCCTTTTGGTCGTTGATGAATCCAAAAATCAGTGCCGGTACAAAAGCCATCAGAATTGTAAAAAAACCGCTGATTGCAAAGATCGTTTTCTGATTGACCATGGGCAGGGCTGTATTAAGTTGCGCCATTAATTTCGGCCAGGAATTAATAAAACTGAGCGCCAGAACGACAGCCATTGTAATTAATACTGGTAAAAAGGTATCGATGGTAAATTTTCCTTTACTCCAAAAGACAATGGCAACAATAATAGCTGCAATAAACAGGAAAACATAGAAAACCACCGAAACTATTTTGATGATTTTGATGCTGTTCGTACGGCTTTTTTCAGCTCTCTCCCATTTCTCCGGTACTTCAACTTTTTGATAGGAATCGACAATTTGGCTGCCCGCCACTTTTACAGATATCAGCGCTTTCCCCTCTTTATCCAATTTCACATTTGTTGTATCTTCGTATTCAAACAGCCAGTCGGTTCTGGCCGGATGTTTTGATGGCGAAGCTGTAATCTCCTGAAAGCTGGCAGAATTCATAGCATATTGTTTCTTAATGTGGTTAAGCGCTATTTTTCGGGCGGCATATTCAGGCAGGCTGTCACCCGGTGTTGATTCAGGAAGTTTATGACGGAAGCGAATAACCTCACCTTTTTCGATATAGACGAGATATTCTTCGGCCCTTTGATCGACACTGCCCTCGAACCGCGCAAACCTGACAAGCCATAATGGATTGCGCAAATAGGTTCCGGACAATTCCCGGTAGGTTTCTTCTCCGTATTCCTGCCAGATAAACCGGTCATCCGTATCCAGCGGAGTTTGTACAGTGGACAACACTTCCATTGTATCGGATAATTCGATGCCCCGTTTTTGTATTGTTTGTAATGCCAGGCTTTCGGCTTCCAGTCGAGTTGTATCCAGGCGGGTTGCATGATTCCGGAAATTACCAATGATCAGCCATCCGATAAAAGTAATAGCGCCCAACAGAATTATTCCATATTTAAGTCTCTCGCTGAACTCACCGGAACTGGCCGTTGATTTCGCCGGTTCAATCTCATTTGTTACAGTTTCAGAGGGCTGCCAACTTTTATTGAGATATTTTTCCTGAAGTTGAACTGTTTTGCCGGTTTGCAGTCTGCGCCAAATCAAAATAATGACCGGCACAAAGGTCAGTGTAATGACCATCAGTTTATCAAAGAACAGGCCTTCGGCTGAAGAGGCAAAGAGTGGCAGGGAAAACCAAACCACATCATAGGCAAAATGTAAAATTATACCCGGCAGAAGCCCAAAGTATAAATAAACCAGGCCAAAGGCGAGGGAGGGAATAATCAATTCCACTACCCTGGCATAGGAGGGCTGCATGGGATAATTGGCGTGGGCGGCGCCGAAAATCAAAGCCTGAACCACAAATGCAGCGGCAATCCACCAATTCCGGCGACCATATTTCTGCCCGATGAGCGCTGCCCCGGCGATGGGGATTGCCCGAAACAGACATTCTTCCCAGAATCCGGCATGCAGGGATTGGACGATACTGGCAAACCAGGGCATGTGTGTGGCCAGAATATTGGGATTGAATAATGTGCTGCTCGGTACCCACCAACCCAGAACACGCGTTGTGAAAAAGTATAATGCCACATCAAAACCAAGAAAAATGGAAACCCCCAAATATCCGCCGAAAGTTTGTCCGTAAACCGGCTTGGTATTGGCCACATCTTTGGACCAGATTCGCCACAATTGAATATGCTCCGGAAAGGCTTTTCTGGACAAGGACTCCGCCGCCATAAAACTCAGGGTCAGCAACAGGAATTCCGCCAGAAACAAAATCAGCAACTGAACAATTTGCTGCATCAGAAATCCCTGGGCGGCAATGGCGGTATCATAACTCATCCACATCAGCGGCCAATTATTGATCTGCAGCAGGGCCATCAAAATTGCGATAAAAAATCCCCAGAATATGGCCGGTTTCCAGACCACCCAATTATGCCGGAGTAGTAGAAATAAACCCAAAATAACTCCGCCCAGCACATAGAGAATGGCTCCCGCTACAGTGGCAATCATAGCAAGCGTCTCATTAGTTGAGCGCATTTCATCATATTTGCGGCTGAAGGCTTCCGGAATTTTGACGAAATGGGTTAATTCCGTGAATTTGCTGCCGCTCAGTTTCAGGCGCAACCGATAGGCGGCTTCTTTTAGTTGCTTGTCCTTGCGCTCGTAAACAAAAGTGTAATCTTTGCGGCCGCCGGACATGACCTCCTGGGAATTTTCAACCAATTCGTAATCATTGAGTTTGATGCCGGCATTAATGGCTTTTTTCTCAGCAATTGCCAGGGCCGAGTCTGCCGAAAGATTTTGTCCGGGCTGGTCTTCAGGTAGTTTTTCCGCAAATCCGTAAAATTCACCGGAAGGCGTAAACCGGATCATTGTTTCATTGGTTTCTTCCGGTTTGAAATGCCGGACTTTCCAGGTGTAGGGTGAAAAAAGATCACCGGCGATCATACTGTTGAATGCCGAAGCGCCACCGATTTCCAGCTCCACATAATTTTTGACATCGTCATCCAGTGAAAATGACGCGGCGGTTTTAAAATTTTCCGGTCCAAGATTATATTTCTTTGCAATACCCTGCGCACTGGCCAAAGCCGCCTCCCGGTCCATGGAAATATCAAGATTAACGATCGGGTTGGCCTTGTCAAAAAAATTGATAGAAAAAAAGATTCCGCCGATAAAAAGCAGAATTAGAATAATCCAAAATGCTGGTCTTCTGGTCATTTTCCCCTCCTAAAAAATTGTATAATTTTACTTAATGAATCAAGTTAATAATTTTCATCCATAATAGAAATAAAATTTGAAGAATTAGAGCCGGTTCAGTATATCATTTAACAGGGATTCCGGAATATACATATTAATTGACAAAAACAGCAATTCAGGCCTGTTGAGGAATTTGGCGGGAATATTGGCGCGGTCTTTTTCAGTAGTGATTAAGTAGTCGGTATTGCGGGATTTCGCCAGCAATCTTTCAATATGCTGATTAGTGTATTTGTGATGATCAGGAAAAGTGGCTGTCAGGAGTTTGGCCGGTTCCAGCTGTTTGACAGTATCAAAAAACTGCTCCGGATTGCCCAGTCCGCAAAAGGCCAGTAGCTTTTTACCTTTCAAAAGATTACGATCAATGTGTTTGTGGGCGGTTTTAATGGTGGTAATTTCTGTTGGCGCGGTAAAGCATTCCATGCCCTGATCATGGAAAAAACTCACATAATCGGGTTTTGGTTTTTGAGTGCGGGTAAAAACCAGAAAATCCGCCCGTTTAAGATTGTGAAAAGATTCCCTGAGCCGGCCTCTGGGAATAAGATGTTCTTCATAAGGTGAGGAATAGGCGTCCCACAAGACAATATCCACATCCCGGTGTAAGCGCCGGTGCTGAAAACCATCATCGGCAATGACAATATCACATTTATATTTGTCCTGCGCGGTTTTTCCGGCGGCATAACGGTCCGCATCGACAATGATAACCACATCTTTTGTTTTTTTCGCCATCAGAAAGGGTTCGTCGCCACTATCTGCCGCCGTCACAATCGGCCCTTCTCCTTCACTGACAATCATCTGGCCTTTACTATTGCGTTTATACCCCCGGGTGATTATGGCCGGTTTGAAGTCCTTTTCTTTCAGAAGCATGGCCAGTGCAATGGCAAAGGGCGTTTTTCCGGTGCCGCCGGCGGTGATATTGCCGATTGAAATCACCGGAATTTTGAGTTCATGGCTTTTCAGGATTTTCATATCATAGAAATAATTTCTCAGATTGGTTATACCCTGGTACAACATAGCGAAAGGGGTCAATATGGTGCGTATGATTTTCATAGGGTTTGTAATTCGGACAGAATGATTCCGGCAGCTTTTCCCGATGCGCCGGCCGGGCCGATTTTTTCCTGTACCTCTTTATAAAAATTTCGAAATCGCTCTTTTTCTGTTGGAGAACTAAGATAGGCCTGAACTTCCTGGTAAATATTTTCAGGAGTGACCTCTTTTTGGATCAGTTCGTGAATGCCTTCCCGGCCGGCAATCAGATTGGCCAATCCGATAAAATCAATTTTCGCCACCAGTTTAGCCAGGTAATAGGTAAAGAATGAGGTTTTGTAGATGATCACCATGGGTGTGCCGAGCAGAGCCGCTTCCAGGCTGGCGGTACCGGAGACCATAATTAAATATTCCGCTTGCTGGATAATCGCATCATTTTGACCCCTTACCCATTTCAGCCAGTCATACCGATATTTTGCCCGGTACTCCCTAAAATCCTGTCCCGGCGCCATGCCGATGACAAATTTCAAGGATGGATGTTTTTTGCGAATTTTAATGGCGCTTGCAATCATGACATCCAGATGATTTTCCAATTCCTGTTTGCGGCTGCCGGGAAAGAGTCCGATAAACCTATCCTCCGGCGCCAGACCGGTAATTGGAGTTTCCCCTTTGAATATTTCCTTATCCATTAACGGGTTTCCGCCGTAAACCGCATCCACACCGTGTTTAGTATACCATTCCGGTTCGAAAGGCAAAATACAGATCACCTTGTCTACATTCCGGCGTACCTGCTTGACCCGGGACTGGTGCCACGCCCAGATCTGGGGACAAATATAATAGACTACCTTGAGCTTGCGTTTTTTGAGCGCCTTAGCCAGACGCAGATTAAAACCGGGATAATCCACAAGGACGACTAAATCAATTTTATTTTCGTCGATAAATTTGAGGGTTTCATTAAATATTTTTTTGATGAAAGGCAGATGTTTGATCACTTCCGCAAAGCCCATAAAAGAGAGGTTGTCAATATGGTGAAGCAATTTCGCGCCAGCCTTCTGCATATTGTCACCGCCATTGGCAAAGATTTTCAGGTTGGGATCCTTCGCCAATAAGTGCTCGATTAACCGGGCGGCGTGGATATCGGCTGACAATTCACCGGTGGAAATAAAAAGACGCCCGGCCATTACACATCCAATTCTGCTAATTTTTGGTTAATGGTTTGCTCTATCTGAAGTGCCAGTTTGAGAGCCGCCAGTCCGTCTTCTCCGGTGACCATAGGGTCTTGTTGCTTTGTAATGGCTTGAATGAAATCCTTTTGTTCATCCAGCATCGCATTGGAATCCGGGGCTTCCATCTGTTTGAAATAGATGGTTTTCTTTTCTTTATCCGCAATCTGAAACCCGGCCAGTTCATGGTATTCCTCGGATTTTTTATCCAGTGAAAAGATATCGGTTTTTTTATTGAGAAAATCAATGTTGATATAGGCGTTTTGCTGAAAAATACGAAATTTCCTGACTTTTTTATCGGAAACCCGGCTGGCAGTGATATTGGCCACACAGCCATTGGCAAAGTCTATCCGCACGTTGGCAATGTCAATATTGTCTGTCAATACCGGTGTGCCGCTGGCTTCGATATTCGTGATTTTTGAATCGACTAATTTCAGGATAATGTCAAGATCGTGGATCATTAACTCCGGAATGACAGCAGAATTAATTCCCCGCTCATTGAATTGGGATATGCGATGGCACTCAATGAATTTGGGCGCCAACTGGTAATCTTCCAGAATTTTAAAGGCCGGGTTAAAGCGTTCGATATGGCCGACCTGGAGGATTAAATTATTATTTTTGGCAATGGCCATGAGGTCTTCCGCCTGCTCAATGGTTTCCGTGACCGGTTTTTCGCAGAAAACATGAAGTCCGTTTTCCAGGGCGTCTTTGGTGATTTCATAATGTGTATTGGTGGGAGTCACCACCAGCAGGGCGTCGCTGGCGTCCAGTAATTCCTGCCGGTTATCAAAATTTTTCGCGTAATATTTTTGGGCGATAAATTGGCTGCGATCATCGTCAATATCATAAAATCCTGTTACCTTTATTTGGTCGTGGGTCAAAAGATTGTTTAGATGAAAATTGCCCAGATAGCCGACACCAATTATTCCAATTTTTAGCATTTTTGCTCCTGTTTATTTACATTATGAATCGTGATTTTAACCTGAATAATTCAGGTTAAAAAATGATTTTTAAATTTTGTAAGAGAATTTAACTTTAATGAATTAAAAATAAAAGGTAATCGCCACTACGCACAGATTACAAATTACTAAAAAAGGAGAGAGTAATGACAAATAAACGAATGCTATTTACGCTTTTGCTGGCAGTTTTTGCGACAGTGTCCTGTGGGGATAAAATTGTGGATGCGGAAATAATCCACTGGAATGACTTTCATTCGGCTAATCTGCCCTACACTCCCACTCACTATAACCCCGAAAAAATTCAAGTGGGCGGTTATGCTGTCATGGCCGGTTATATTGATTCATTGCGGAATATTTATGATGACGCACTGGTCCTTCACGCCGGAGATGATTTCCAGGGCTCGCCGGTATCATCCATTACCAAAGGAATGTCGCAGATCATGATTCTGAACAAGATCAAACCCGATGCTTTTACTATCGGCAACCATGAGTTTGATTACAGTAAAGAAAATCTCTACAAAGCCCTTGACAAAGCTGATTTTCCGGTGGTTTCCGCTAATATTTATGATGAAGTAAAAAACCAACTATTTACTGAACCTTATAAAATTTATCAAAAAGATGATGTAGCAATTGGCGTCATCGGCGTGGTTTACAAAAATCTAAAATCCAGTGTCATTCCCGCCAATGTGGAGGGCTTGGAAATATTGGACCCGGTGACGGAAATACAAAAATATGTGGATGAGATCAAATCCAAAGTCGATCTGATCGTGGTGCTGAGTCACAGCGGATTCCATTCTGATTCCCTTTATGCGGAAAATCTGGAAGAAGTGGATGTCATCGTCGGCGGCCATTCCCACTCCTGGCTGAGTAAACCGGCCAAAGTCAATGATATCCTCATTCTGCAGGCCGGTGGACGGGGAGAACGGTTGGGACTTCTGAAAATGAAGGTCAACAGAAAAACCAATGCCATTGAATCCTATGATTACGATTTTATTCGTACAGAAGTCAAAAAAGTCACACCAAATCCGGAAGTGGCGCAGCTGGTGGATTCCCTGGAGTCAAAAATTCGTGAAACCATGGACCAGCAGATCGGAACATTGAAAAAAGATTGGTTACGGACTTCCCGGGATGAATCCAATATCGGCAATTGGATTTGTGACGTCACACGACAAAAATTCGATGTGGATATCGCATTACAAAACAGTGGCGGGATTCGTAAAAATCTGCCGGCCGGCCCGATTAAAGTACGGGACATCTGGGAAATATCACCCTTTGATAATTCCATTCAGATTTTTCATCTGTCCGGAAAAGAACTATTGGACATGATCAATTACCGGTTGGAAAACCCACGGGATCTGCTGCAGGTGTCGGGTATGAAAATTTATTACGACGGCAAAACCGGAAAACTGGTAAAATTAACCGTCGGCGGCCAACCTGTTGATCCCGGAAAAAGTTATTCCATTGCCACCAATAATTATATTATGAGCCATAGTCAGCGATTTTTTGGTATTGATCCGGAAACACTGGATATCGAAGAAACAAATTACCTCGGCCGCGATGTGTTACTGGAAGCTTTGGAAAAGAATCCGGTAGTGTCTGGAGAAAAGGAAGACCGTATCATTGATGTGAGATAGAAAAAAACACCCCATAGATAACCGGGGTGTTTTTTGTATTGAGTATGTTAACTAAAGGTTTTATTAAAACCACTTATCAGCTAAATTGTATTTCATAATAAATCCGATACCGATAATACTGACCATGGTAGCCAGTTTGATAGCGATGTCCAGTGAAGGGCCGCAAGTGTCCTTTAAAGGATCACCCACTGTATCACCGGTGACGGCAGCGGCATAAGACGCCATAATTTCAGTGTATTTTTCCTTGACCTCCATCATTGCATTGATCAGGTCATATTCTTCGGGTTTCAGACGCAAAAACTCCCTGAACATGATCCGGTCATGCTTATTCAGGTCTTCAAAATAATTGTTCAGTTCCGGATCAATGGTTTCCACAAAATCGTCCTTGCCAAAATGCTGGATCAAAAAATCCAGGGATTTGCCTTTTTTCAGGTAATTTTCATTGATATACCGGATCATCCTGTCAAGATACTCTGATTCCTCAATATCAATACTGAATGCAGCCGGATTCATATTAACCAATTCATAGAGGAATCTCTTGTACTCATGAGAGAAGAAAAAAGGCCAAAGACCTTTGCGGGAGGCCAGTTTGATATTGGCGAAAATAAGATCCTTGGTTTCCGATTTTGACCGTTCAATATATTTTTTAGCATTGTCCCAGGCACCACCGGAATTAGCCATAAAAATGGCAAAGAGAAATCCCACCAGCAAGCTGCCCAGCAGCAGGCCGATAATGGCGATGGGGCCCAGAACCATTCCGGTGATCAAAGGTGTAAAGATCACAGTAATAGCCGGATTGATCATTTTTTTCTGGGCTGCGATAGTGGATATCTGGATACAGCGCTCATAATCGGGACGGGTTTCGCCAGTCATGACACCCTTGATTGTACGGAATTGACGACGTACTTCTTCGATCATTTCACCGGCCGCCTGGGAAACTGCGTCAGTAGTTTTACTGGTAAAGGTAGTACAAATAATACCACCGATAAACAGTCCGATTATAAAACGCAGGTCCATAATCGCACCACCCAAATAACTCAGCAGGTCATTGGCGGTACTGTTGATTACGATATCAATATTATCGATCAGGCGAAAGCGGTCCAGATAATTGGGATTGGCATCATAAAGCTGCATAATGGTCATACGAATATTTTCAATAAAGGCTGAGATCAGTGTAAGGGTGGTGAGGGCGGCGGAACCGATTGCCAGGCCTTTGCCCCGGGCCGCAGTAGAATTTCCCAATTCGTCCAGGCTATCGGTACGTCTTCGTGTTTGGCTCGGCAGTTCTGCCATTTCAGCGATACCACCGGCATTGTCAGCAATAGGGCCAAAGGCATCGATTGAGAGATTGATACCCAAAGTACTCATCATACCCACGGAAGCCAGTCCGATAGAGTAAAGACCCACGGAAAAATCAGCGAATCCGCCACCGGTACCAAAAGAGACGATCATCGCCATTATTATGATAATAAAGGAGGGCGCAGTTGACATTAATCCAACTGACAGACCTGATGTAATCACTGTCGCGTGACCGGTTTTCGCCTGGGCGGCGATCTTTTTTACCGGACTAAAAGCGGCATTTGTGTAATAATCTGTCACATACCCCAGAACAACACCCGCTAGTGTACCGGTAATAATAGGAATAAAAAGTTGCCAGAGCATTTCGGGAAAAATAATTTTGATAACAGCGAAACTGGCCAGCATTGTCAGGACTGAAGTTATATTAATTCCCCGGTTAATGGCTTTTAGCAATCCCATTTGTCCGTCATCTTCCTTGGCTTTGATCATAAAAATTCCCACCATTGAGGCAAATGTTCCGACACTGGCGATGATCATCGGTAAAATTACAGCGTCAAATTGTCTTTCAATAGAGAAAGCCGAAAAAGCACTGATGGCCAGGGCCGCTGTTCCAAGGATAGAACCGACAAAGGATTCGTAAAGGTCGGCGCCAAGACCGGCAATGTCACCGACATTATCCCCCACATTATCTGCAATGACCGCCGGGTTGCGCGGATCATCTTCGGGAATACCGGCTTCCACTTTTCCTACCAGGTCGGCGCCCATATCTGCCGCTTTGGTGAAAATTCCACCTCCAACCCTGGCAAAAAGCGCCATGGATGAAGCACCGAATCCAAAGCTCAGCATGGTTGTGGTGATTTCATGCAGTGTCATGTCGGCCCAGGCATTTAGCGCGGCAAACCAGATAATAATATCCAAAAGCCCGAATCCCACCACAATCAACCCCATAATACTGCCGCCGCGGAAGGAAATTCTTAGGGCGCCATTCAATGAACTGCGGGCGGCATTGGTGGTACGATTGGCAGTCAGCGTCGATGCCGACATTCCCAAAAATCCACAAAGGCCGGAGAACAAACCGCCGGAAATAAAAGCATAAGGCACATAGACACTTAAAGCCTTCAGCCCATATGCCACAAAAAGCAGAATAATGAAAACCGTAACAAAGAAAATCCCCACGGTTTTATATTGCCGTCGTAAATAGGCCATAGCACCGGAACGAATATAGCCTGATATCCGGCGAATATCTTCATTTCCGACATCTTGTCTGAGTATCCACAGAAAAAATATCAACGCTGCAAACAGCGCCAGAAGTGATGCGATGGGAACGAGAAAGATCATAACCCCTCCAAAATTTTGTGCGTTAAGTTAAATAATGAATCATTGTATTGCTTTCATATATTTCAATTTAACCTGTCAATATATAGAATAATTTTATTTTTGTCTACTAAATGAATTAAATTTTTTGACATGGTTTTGTTTATATTTTTGCTGAAGCTTTGATCCATAACACCTTTTAAATGATCGGGCGACCTATGAAATGGTATCCTTGGAGGGAATTGCGGAGGTCTTTGACCATTCGCAAGGTTTTCATTTCCTGAGGTTGAATTTGAATATTGAATACAAATCATTTAAGTTACATGACTATGAAATATCCCATGGAATTATTAGCCCCCGGCGGCGATGTCAATGCTGTCAAAGCGGCGATATTGACCGGCGCTGACGCGGTTTATTGCGGGTTGGCGCAGTTCAATGCCAGGAACCGGGCCCGGAATCTTACCTTTGAAGAATTAATCGGTGTGATCAACCTGGCCCATGACCATGACTGTAAGATTTACCTGACACTGAATATTGTCCTATTGGAAACAGAAATACCGACGGTTATTGCGCTGTTGAATAAACTGGTGAATATTGATCTTAATGGTATTATTATTCAGGATTTGGGGCTGCTATATCTTCTGTCCAAATATTTCAAAACACTTGATGTTCATGCATCTACACAGATGACTACGCATAACCGGGGCCAACTTGAATTCCTTGCTCGCAATTCCGTCAAACAGGTTAATCTGTCCCGGGAACTGAATCTGAATGAGATTAATGAATTGTGCAAATTTGGAAATGAAAAGCAGGTGGAAACCGAGGTTTTTGCCCATGGTTCCTATTGCATTGGTTTTTCCGGACTATGCTATATGAGTTCAGTACTGGACGGCAAATCCGGTAACCGGGGGCGCTGCAGCCAGCCCTGCCGGAATGAATACCGTGTAACACCCAAAGGAATAAAATATCCGCTGAATCTAAAAGATAATTCGGCCTATTTAAATTTGCCGGAATTGATCGCGGCCGGAATCGATTCCTTAAAAATTGAGGGACGTATCAAAGGATATGACTATGTTCACAGGATCGTAAGAACATGGCGCCGGCATTTGGATAATTATTTTGAAAACCGGTCAATGGATGAGAATATTGACGACCTTTACAGCGTTTTCAACCGCGACTTTTCAAACGGCTATCTGACCGGGAAAATATCACGGGAAATGTTCATTGATAATCCCAGGGATTTTTCTCTTGACTACCAATTAAAATCGCAACCGGGCCAAACAGTTAACCGGATTATTGAGGAAAGAGAAAAACGGCAACAGAAGCTTCATCAAAAAATTTCTGCCATAGAAATTGGTAAAATACCATTGACAATAGAAATTCAGGGAAGAGCAGGACAATTCATGATAATGATGGTAAAATCCCCCGATAAAGAAATCAAGGTACAGTCCCGGTCAAAATTACAACCAGCGGTGAATAAGAAGTCGGTCATTAATAAGTCCGCCATCGGTAAAAAGTTAAGGAATATCAACAACACCAATTATCAGATTGATTTCATAAACACTGAAAATTTGCAAAAGGGGCTTTTTTTGCCCTTCCGGGAATTGGCCGAATTACGGAATGAAATAATAAAGGAATTCATTAATAGTAACGGACTGACAGAACCGGTCAGATTATCGGAATTGCCAAATTCTGATTTTTCACAACGTGCTCCAGGTCTGTCAATATTAATATCCGATTTCAAAGATATTCAATTATGCCGGCAGGCCAGTGCTGGTATCTTTTTTGAATTGCCTAACTATTTGGAGGGAATGGAACAATATATAGAAGTGTTCCGTCGAGAATCCCGGCTTATTCCCTGGTTTCCGGCGATTTTGATCGGGGAGAATTACACGAGAGCGGTGGACTTTCTGGATGAAGTAATGCCCAAAATGATTGTCACGAACAATACCGGCATTGCCAATGCGGCCCGAAAGCGAAATATTCCCTGGATTGCCGGGCCTCAGTTAAATTTAACCAATTCCTATAGCTTGCGATGTTTACAGGAACGGTTGGGGTGCAGCGGCGGTTTTATTTCCAACGAGTTGAACAAATACCAGATCAACAGCATAAATTGTCCAAAAAATTTTAGTCTATACTTTAGTATATTTCATCCTATTTTGATGATGCAAACCCGGCAGTGTCTCCTGCAACAGATAATTGAATACCAAAAAGTGACTGTTGATACGGCTTGTCTGTTCCAGTGCCAAAAAAGCGCGACGATTACAAATTTGAATAACCGGAAATTTTACATTCACAAGAGGGCCGGCTGTTTCACTTCGGTTTACAATGACCAAAACTATCTGAACACCGAAGTGCTACGGGATTTGCCGGGGAAATTCTCCGGCGTCATGATTGATTTGCGGAATATTCAGACAAATACAACGATTAATACAGATAAGACCGCAGCAATTGATTTATTTGCTTCCTTTGTCAAGGGCAATAAAGAATATGAAATTAAATTACGGAAAATCATCAAGAATACAACAAAACAACAATTTAACACTGGTATTTGATCTGCTATGAAAATCAACATTTCACAGATTTTTTTTTGCAACGGATAAAAAAATAGAGATATAAATAATGTGAGCTCGGCCTGCCGGTAAATTTTTAAGTTTAGCCGATAAACTCCCCCGGCGTTTTCCCGGTGATCTTCTTAAACTGGCGATAAAAATTAGCCATATTGTTGAAGCCGCATTCGTAAGCGATCTGGCTGACGGATTGCTCTCCTTCCAATAGCAATTCGCAGACATGATCAACACGGGTTTCATTCAAAAACTGCGAAAAAGTTTTATTAGTTTTATCTTTGAAAAACCGGCAAAAAGCGGATTTTTCCATATTGGCGATAGAAGCCGCTTTATCAACTGTTATCTTTTCATAATAAAAGGCTTTCACAAACTGATAAACGGCATTGATTCGGTCTCCCTTATGCCCAGGAATTGTTGATTGATTATCCAAATTCAGAAAAATGACATCTTCATCGCCGGCGAGTAATTTCAGCACTTCTATTAATCCGATCGTACAATCAATCCCATCACAGTCAATTATATGCAGCAATTTTTCGCAGACCTGGTCCCGCACAGTGTTTACAAATTTTAATCCGGAATTGGCATGAGTTAATAAGGTTTTAATTGTCCGGAATTCAGGGGTTTCAAGCATTGAAGCGAAGAGGTCTTGGGAAAATTGTAAAACAATTGCTTCCGCATGTTTTTTGTCCCGTTGATTTCTTTTTTGATCGCTAACCCACATATGCCCAAGATTGGGACCAACAAAAACCATGTCGCCACTGTGAAATTTTTGTACGGAGTTACCAATGTAACGCACACCGGAGCCCTGAATAATAGTAACCAGTTCGTATTCAGGATGAAAATGAAAGGACATATCAAAATTAGGCACCGCATAGCGCAAAACTTTAAAGGAATTCCGTACCGGGTAGATGATTTTTTCTTCTTTAATCTTCATAAAACAATCTTTTAGTAAATCTAAATCACTTATCAATTATAAAATATTAGCGCAAAAAACGAAAATATCAATATAGTATACAAATTTGCAAACTAATCAGATGAAAAGCCAATAAAAAAGTAATAATATCAAATAAATTAAACGGAGTTAAAATGTGCTATTATAAAAGAGATGAAAATTTCAAACCGGATTTTAATAATTTGCTGGAGATCATCAGGGGTGAAATTCCCGAACGTCCGGTGCTCTTTGAATTTTTCATGAATGATCGGGTGATCGAAAAATTGTCCGGTGAAAAAGAGAATAATTCAACAAAATTTGCTCCCTTTAAACGATTTATCAAAGCTTTTAAAAATGCCGGCTATGATTATACCACCATATCTGCCTGGCGTACAAATACTCTGACCTTTACAAAAGGCGAGATGGCCAGGAAAGCCAGCCATTCCCTTAATTCCGGCAATGTGATCACTGATCGTCCCAGTTTTAATAATTATCAATGGCCCGATCCCGGGCAGGGTGACTATGACCTTTATTACCAATTGAAAGATTATCTTCCCGATGGTATGAAATTGATTGCCAGCAGTAATGGCGGTGTGTTGGAAAATGTCATTGATCTGGTGGGTTTTGAAAATCTGAGTCTGTTGTATATGATGGATGAAGAATTAACAACGGAAATATTTGATGCTGTGGGGTCACGGCTGCTGCGGTTTTATGAAATTGTCGCGCCGATTGAAACCATTGGCGCCTGTATTGTCAATGATGACTGGGGGTTTAAAAACCAAACCATGTTCCATCCTGATTTTTTACGCCGCTGGGTCTTTCCCTGGCACAAGAAAATGGTGGCTGCTATTCATAAAGCCGGCAAACCGGCAATTCTCCACTCCTGCGGCCAGTTAAAAGCAGTTATGGATGATGTCATCGATGATATGAATTATGACGCCAAGCATTCCTTTGAAGACCAGATCACTCCGGTCGAGGAGGCCATCAAACTGTGGGGCAGGCGGATCGCGATTTTGGGTGGTGTTGATATGGATTTTCTGGCCCGCAACACACCGGAAGCGATCGTCGAACGCTCCAAAACCTTACTGGAAATTCAAAAAAAACAGGGGGGATATGCCTTAGGTTCCGGCAATAGTATTCCTGAATATATTCCCGATGAAAATTATCTGGCCATGATTTCTGCTGTCAAACTTATGAAATAAAAAATAAAGGATAAATGCCATGACAAATATTTTAGAAAAATTAGCACATCGGGTAGAGGTGGGAAAAATTGATAAAAAATCACCCTTTCCACCGGACCTGAAAGGCGAAGAAGGCGCTGATGAATTAACCAAACAAGCATTGGATGAAGGAACAGACGCCCAGACAATTCTGAATGATGGACTGATCGAGGGAATGAATCGCATCGGGGAGAAGTTTTCACGGGGTGAGGCTTATATTCCCAATATGCTGATTGCCGCTAAAGCCATGAACGCGGCCCTGGTTCATCTGGATCCTTATTTCACTGCCGGAAATATTAAGTCCAAAGGCACTGCTATTCTGGGAACTGTCCAGGGCGATCTCCATGATATCGGGAAAAATCTTGTAGGATTAATTCTCAAAGGCGCTGGTTGGGATATTGTGGACCTCGGCACTGACGTGGGCAGTGATGAATTCATTGAAGCGGTTAATAAGCATGAAGCCGCTGTTGTCGGCATGAGCGCCCTTTTGACCACAACAATGATAAATATGGACCCTATTCTGAATGCAATTAAGAAAAATAATCCAGCGACACAAGTCTATATTGGCGGCGCGCCGGTCTCACAAAATTTTGCCGATAAAATAGGCGCTGACGGCTATTTTGCTGATCCTTTTAGTTTTTCAAAATTTTTGGCACAATACTTATGATACTGGAAAAGTTGAAAATATATTTACCCGCAAGATTTGTCATTACTCCTGACAAGCAGGAAATATATCAGGCTATGGGATACCAAGAACTGCCCACGGAACAGATCATTTCCGATGTTAAGTTTTTGATTGATGAATCCCTGGAGAAAATGAAAATCCGCTGTGGTTATGTTCTGATTCCAAAAGAAGATTTTTACCCGCAGGATAGCGGTCAGTTTACCATCGGCAAAACAACTTTTAATTGTGGCAAAATAATTTATAATCATATCAAGAATGCCGACCAGGTTCTTCTCTTTCTGGCCACTCTCGGCCACGATTTTGATCATTTTAGTAAAGCCTACTTTAATGCAGGTGATCCTTACAAAGGTTACCTCGTCGATACGATCGGTTCCGTTACGATTGAAACAGCGTTGGATTGGATGGTGGATGATATTGACGAACAATTGTTTTTCAGCGGACAAAGGTCTACCAACCGGTTTAGTCCCGGCTACTGTAAGTGGGACATAAAAGAGCAGGAAAAATTATTTTCCTTTTTCCCCAATAATTTTTTGAATGTGGATCTGCTTCCCAGTCAATTAATGCGGCCAATGAAGTCGGTCAGCGGTCTCATGGGTATTGGAGAGAAAGTCCAAAAAAAACAATATACCTGTCACCTTTGCGATCAGGAAAATTGTATTATGCGTAAACATCAAAGTGTAATCAAGGAAAAAGTATAAATCCCAAAGTAATCCCTCTGATCGGTGTTACCGGGGTGAAACTCAGTAACACCAGTATTAAACAAAATTTAATCAATAGCGATATCCAATTTGATACCATTCAGAAAATCTATGATAATTACAAACCTGACGGCATTTTCACCTTTATGGACCTGACGGTTGAGGCTGAATCCCTGGGTCTGCAAATTAATTTTCCGGAAAATGATAATCCTTCCGTTTTAGAGCATCCCATAAAAAATTTATCACAGTTGCAGGAATTGTCCGCTCAATACAACGGACCAGCCGGCAGGATGAAGGTATTTGTGGATACCGTTCGGAAAATGTCGGAAAATTTAAACACCAATGTCGGCGCTTATGTTATCGGGCCTTTCACCCTTGCCGGCGAATTGAATGGTGTGCATGATTTATTGATGAATACAATTGAAGACCCTGATTTTACCACAGACCTGGTTGATTTCTCCACAAAGGTAATTATGGATTATACGGCTGAACTTTTTGAAGCCGGCGCGGATACCGTCTGTGTGCTGGAACCCACCGCCATGATGCTGTCACCGGAGTTGTATGAGGAATATTCACTGGGACCTTTCAAAGAAATTTTGAAAGCAGTGAATAATCAGCCGCTGATTTTGCATATTTGCGGCGACACGACTCATCTGGCAGAAAAAATGGCACAATCCGGAGCCGCCGGACTGAGCCTCGATTCGGTGGTAGATCTCAAACAAATAATCCAAAAAATTCCGCCGGAAATGGAACTGATCGGTAATCTTGACCCGGTGGATGTCTTTCTCAATGGCGATAATGAAACTGTTGCCAAAGCAACCCAATGCCTAAAAGACAAAATGCAGGAATATCCAAATTTTGTACTGAGTACGGGCTGCGATCTTCCCCTTGAAACACCGCTGGAAAATGTACATACTTTCATGAAATCCGCCAGGGAAACCTGAAATCCCCCGAGGTTTTTTTTGAACCTCCGGGGATTGGTGCTCCCAGAGTAGAATATTTTTTGTACACAAATCTTCGTTACACTACGCTATGCAGGCGGATTATTGCAGGAGAACACAGATTTGTTTTTTTAATCGCGGATCATGTGAATGCAAGCGCATAACTCTACCCCTTTCAAATGGTCTCCAGACTTTTGAAATGGTGTTCATGGGGAAAATCCGACCTCCATATTCCAAAATTATATTGAGAATCCAGAGACAAAACTCTGTTTCCCTTTCAGGGAAAGTCTTACCTCCGGACTCCTGTCATAGGGCTTCATTTCATTGCGCCCTAGGTTAGGCTATGTTTCCGCCGTTGGGGAAAGTCCGGGAATTCTACCAATCCAAATTCCATGATGCTATACTATTATAAAAAAGACTCTCAGAATAACACCATACTTCAGTATGGTGAAAAAAAAGGGCTGATTCTACACCAACCCTTTTCTTTATTTGTATTTCAAAATCTATTTTTCGATAACTCTGAAAACCTTTTCTCCTTTTTTTGCCATGCGATAGCGCTCACGGGCGATTTTTTCGATGTACTCAAGATCATTTTCCAGATCCTCTTTTTGGACAATCAGAGAATCTTTCTGACTTTGAAGGTCCCGGATGGACTGCTCCACCTTAGTCTTGTTCTTATTCAACACATAGATCTGATAGAGTCCATAATCACCGATGACAAAAATCAGGATAAAGAGTGTTGTCCAGAACAATATCAGGAAAACACGGAGAAGATACCGAATGGAATTTTCTTTTCTTCCTTTTTCAGTTGCTACCATAAAAATGAATTATTTTAATACTTTTTTACCTTGATACTGTCCCACTTCATCCAACTCTTCTTCAATTCTAAGAAGCTGGTTGTATTTTGCAATACGGTCGGAACGACAAGCGGAACCGGTTTTGATCTGGCCGGTATTCATGGCAACGACGAGATCAGCGATAATCGGATCTTCTGTTTCACCGGAACGATGGGAAACAACGGCGCGCATACCATTTTTGTGGGCCAATTCAATAGCGTCCAGTGTTTCGGTTAATGTACCGATCTGGTTCACTTTGATCAGGATCGCATTGCACGCTTTTTCATCAATCGCTTTTTGCAGTCTTTTGACATTGGTTACAAGCAGGTCGTCACCGACTATCTGAACCTTATCACCGATTTTTTCTGTCATGAGTTTCCAGCCATCCCAGTCATCTTCAGCCAGACCGTCTTCGATGGAAGCGATGGGATATTTTTCACAGAGGTCAGCATAGTAATCAACCATTTCAGCAGAAGTCAGCTCCCTGTTTTCTGATTTCAGTTCATATTTACCGGCTTCTTTGTTATAAAACTCAGAAGAGGCCGGGTCAAGGGCGATAAACAGGTCTTCACCCATTTTATAAGGAGTTTTGCTGGCAGCTTCTACGATTACTTTGATCGCATCTTCGTTTGATTTCAGATTCGGTGCAAAACCGCCTTCGTCACCTACAGAAACGCTCATGCCTTTTTCTTTTAAAACGGCTTTGAGATTATGAAATACTTCAACACCCATGCGCAGTCCTTCTGAAAAGGATTTCGCGCCCGCCGGAAAGATCATGAACTCCTGCAAGTCGACATTGTTGTCAGCATGTGAACCACCATTCAGAATGTTCATCATTGGCACCGGCAGTGTTTTGGCATTTACGCCGCCAACATATCTGTAGAGCGGCAGACCCATGAAATTTGCAGCAGCTTTGGCTACAGCCAGGGAAACGCCAAGTGTTGCATTGGCACCCAGTTTGGATTTATTTTCTGTGCCGTCTAATTCGATGAGAATTTTATCGATCAGGGGTTGATCCAGCACATCATAACCAACCAATTCCGGTGCAATTGCGTCATTGACATTCTGAACGGCTTTCAATACGCCTTTGCCCATGAAACGCTCTTTGTCACCATCTCTTAATTCAACAGCTTCGTGTTCTCCGGTAGATGCGCCGGATGGCACCATGGCTCTTCCCCATGCGCCGGATTCGGTAAAAACTTCGACTTCCACAGTAGGATTACCGCGGGAGTCAAGCACTTCTCTTGCTAATACATCAACTATTATACTCAAAATAGCCTCCTTTTATTTGTTAAAAATTACTAATTTGTTCAACCACAAATTTATTAAGACAATACTGGTTTGTCAATTGATTACCAAGTATTTCAATAATAGTTTACACTTTTTTGCATAACCACAAATTTAAAGAAATTTAGCGAATATCACATGGATTTTTCCAATTATTATGAATTCAATTGCATTAATTATTACACATCTGTATATTTTAAAAAATATTTGAGCAACCATAACTACTTAATTAGATGGCATTTTAAATTTTATAAAGGGATAACATGAAAAAAGTATCAGTCTTAATAAACCTAACTTTTTTATTAAGTCTTTTGATTAATCCACTTTCGGCGCAAATAATTATGTATGTTCCTCAAGGATGTGTAATTGATAATTTAACCGGGCGTGGTATTGTTGGTGCAACTGAGGTGTCTGTATCGAATTTGAATGCAGGAATCCGGCTGCTATAGGCGCACTAAAAGGATTTAATGCCGGATTTTCGTATCAATATAATACTCCTATCAAAAATGCATGGTTTGCTGATGTGGATTATTACAGAGCGAATTACTGGCCGCAATCTGCAGGAGTTTCTGTCTGTACCAAAAATTTCACTTTAGGAATAGGGACCAGTCAAAAATATAGTTTGACCAGAGATCATGGAACCATAACATCTGTTATTGTCGCTGATAATGAACAGGGATATATTGAGTCCGATCCTTTTGAAGCCAAAACAACAGAAACTCTTTTGAAGAATTCCTTTATTATTTCTTATAGCCTGGAACAGTTTTTATCAGAAAATCACCAGCTAAGTATTGGTGTCTCCCTCAATCACTTTCGATATTATTATGCCAATCTTGCAGATCGTGAAATAATTGATAATCTTGAGGTTGATATTCAAGATAATCAATTGTCTGCAGGGATTGATTACAAGTATACAATAAAAAATAATCAATCAATAAATATTGGTTTGACCTATGAATCGGAACTCAATTTTTTAAAAAAGGAAGAGAAAAACTATTCACATCGCTTTTATAAAATCAATATCCCTCAAATTGTAAATGCAGGTCTATCTATTAACTTTCAAAATAATTTCCAAATCAGAAGCAATGTCGCTTATCTTTTTTGGGAAACTCTTGATGAAAATGTCTATGATATAAAAAATCAGATGAAAGCAAGTTTTACTATTGAAAAACAATTTTCTCCTTCTTTTTCCCTTGCTGCAGGGAATTATTTTACTGATAGGAAATTTTTAGAGGAAGAAAAATATGGTGATATAGATATTAATTTTTTTGCTCATTATATATTCTTTGGTAGTAGCATAAATTATAAAAGTTATAATTTCGACTTCGTTATTGCTGACAGTCATCTGTTGTCTGATGACAATCGAAAACAAACCATTTTTAAAATCGGCTTGGGCTACCATTGGAACCGTAACTAAAAAAAGGTTGCCTGTCAGACAGACAACCTTTTCGAGGTTCAGATATTTGTACAAAATAAAATCCCGCCAGAAGCGGGACATCTATGTTTAGCCAATGATTGTGAGTGCAGTAGGAATCGAACCTACGACCCACGCCTTAAAAGGGCGTTGCTCTACCAATTGAGCTATGCACTCATTTACTTGATCGTCTTCATCATTTTGAAAGCAGGCTATTTTATTAAATTTCTAATTTTAATGCAAGGAAAATTTTTACTTACTTAATTTTTCTCTTTTTAAAACCACTTATCCTGCTGAATTATCACGTTTTTATATTTTCAATTTTCAAATATTCCTTAATTTTAGTTAATAAAATATTTATTTTATACGGAATATTAATCAGTGAAAGAAAGGGATTTGAAATGGTAAAACGTCTTACGACACCCTGGCGCAAACTTTCCATTGCTATTTATGGCGCACCCAGCGAAGGCAAAGTTTACGGCACTTATGAAGTCGATGTAACTGATATGATGAAATATATAAATCAGAAGCGGGACGAGGGAATCCGGATTACAGTCACCCATTTTATTGTCAAAGCCGTTGGGCAGGCCCTCTTTCAGTATGCCCCGGAAGTCAATTGTTATGTGCGGCGGGGAAAGATCATTTATCGTGACCACGCCAATGTCTTTATGAGTATTTTGAAAAAAGGGGGAAGCGGGCAGACCGGCATGATCATTCCCGAAGTGGAAAACAAAACCGTCACAGAAATTTCAGAGTATGTTCGCAACCGAATTCAAGCCAAGCGGGAAGGCGAGGAAAAGGGACTCTATTCTATGACCAAAATTATCGCGCGTGTACCATGGCCCTTTCGCAAACTGGTTCTTAAACTGTTTACCTGGTGGATTTTTGATATGGAATTCCCTGTGCCGGGCATGAAAAAGCAGCGGTCCCCTTTTGGCAGCATCATGCTGACCAATATTGGCACCCTGGGATTAAAAACCGGTATGGTGGCCCTTTTCCCAATCGGAAAACTTCCCGGAGTCATCGCAATGGGAAAAATAGAAGAAAAACCGGTGGTCATCGATGGCGAAATTACGATTCGTTCCATACTGCCATTAACAGGAACTTTTGACCATCGTATGGTGGATGGCGCGCAAATCGGAAAATTAGGCCGGGGAATTCAGAAAGTGCTACGGCATCCGGAAAAACTCGACCAGAAAGAGGCTGAATGAAAAAAATAGTTTTGTTACTGTTCATTGCGGCAGGTCTTTTCGCTGCTGAAATTCCGGTGAATATCAATGATGATGTCTATGGTTTTCTGCAACGAATGGAAAATAAGGGTGTGATTAATCTGAACGCCGCTGTTTTTCCTTACACCAGAAACAAGGTGGCTCACTTGTTGGATAAAATTGATTTTTCCCGGTCATTGCTGTCACAAACAGAGAGTGAGATTCTTGATGAGCATTTGGCGGACTATCGAATGGAATTACGCTCACACCGGCATGCCAGTTTGGAAAAGGAAGATAACGGGTTGTTGGCACCGGTTTTTTCTGAAGATGGCACCGCCCGGATCGCTTCCAATATTTTTAGCCGCAGAAATGAGGCCGAAGCCGCCCATCTGCTGACTTTCGAACAGGGAAATGTTTTTCTCTGGGGAGACATTGGTTTGCGGATTGAACAGCAATGGAAAAATTCCCATTCCCGGTTATTGCTTTCTGACCGCTATGTATTACAAGGCGGATTAAGTGATAATCTCTTTTTTCATGCGGATTTTTTCCGGTATCAGCGGGAAAACAATCCAAACTTCAATGAACTGACAAAAGAGGAAATCGGCAACTGGTCCATGCAACAGCCGGGTGGCAGTTTTACTTTTGATAATGTTTATTCCTCACTGGTCTATCATAAGGACAACCTCAATATTGGCCTCTATCATCAGCCGTTGCGCTGGGGAACCAGTGAGCGCAACAGCCTGATTTTATCGGCTTATGCCTCACCTTTTTCCTACCTTGGATTTGATTATCAATACAAAGCCCTGCAATTTTCCTTTTTCCACGGCGCGCTTCTTAATGACAGCACAAAGATCAAAAAGGCTGATTTTGCGACCCGTAACCGTGAAAAATACATTGCCGGCCACCGGATCGATCTGGCTTTATTCGATGGCGCCGCAAGAATCGGCCTGAGCGAAATGATCATTTACGGCGATCGAAATATCGAGCCGGGATATTTGATACCGGTGAATTTTTTCTGGTCAATCGAACATTCCCTGATGGACCGTGATAATTCTCTGCTGGCCCTGGATTTTCAGACCAATATTATTCCCAATGGGACAATTTACGGAACCCTTTTTATCGATGAGTTGCGGTTCGATGAATTATTTGACCAGTGGTGGGCCAATAAGCACGGTTTGCAACTGGGCATTCGGTACTCTCACCATATCTTTGGCAAGCCCACGAACTGGACAGGAGAGGCTTCATTTATTCGTCCCTGGACTTACTCCCATAAATTTTTTATAAACAATTACACCAATAATGGTATTTCTCTGGGGTTTCCCTATGCCGGAAACTCCCAATTGTATGAAATTACCAACCGGACTTTTATTAACCGGCGCACAAAACTCTCCCTGGTTTACACTCACCTGAAACACGGATATGATGAAGATGATCAATATTACGGCGGTGATCCCACCATTAGCTACGAACGGCGCAATGAAATCTATGACAATGCCACCGAATGGCTGATGGGCGACCTTCGCACCACGGAATTACTCACACTGAATTTGCGGTATGAATTTTACAATGATGCCTATCTGAAACTGGAGATGATCAAACATCTGAGTGGCGAGCAGAATTTATTTATCAATACCGCACTTAACCTGGATTTTTGATGTTATCTCTGATTGTTGCATTCGGATATTTCCTGATATTTTTCGTAATGGTTTACGGTCTGGCGCGTACATCTAAAATTTCCCCGGCGGAAAATCGCCAAACCGCTTCCATTATTATTTGCGGTCGTAATGAGGCGAACCGGATCACGCCGCTGCTGGAGAGCCTTGCCAAAATCAATTATCCTGACAATCAATATGAAATTTTATTGGTCAATGATGATTCTACTGATAATACCGGCGCATTGATGCGAGCCTTTTGTGATCAAAAGGATAACCGCCATTACCTTGTTCACAAAAAAACCGGGCAAAGTTACAAAGGTAAAAAGGGCGCCCTGAATTTTGGTATTCAACAAGCGAAGTACGATATAATTCTGGCTACTGACGCGGACTGTATTGTACAGGCCAACTGGGTGCGATCCATGTTGGGATATTTTGATGAAAATACTGCTCTGGTGCAGGGCTATTCACCGGTCAAAAAGCGTTCGGATTTTTTGTCGGTCTATCAACAATTTGACACGCTGGCAGAGGGTGTGACAGCAGCCGCCTCTATGTATTTCAACAATCCCACTCATGCCAATGCCCGCAATTTCGCCTTTCGCAAGTCGGTTTACAATGAGGTGGGCGGGTTCAGCCGGATCAGCCATGTGGATACCGGCGACGATTTTTACCTGGCTAAATTGATCAAAACAGAAACGGAATATGACTTTCGCTACAATCCCGAACCATCGGCTTTTGTGTTTACTGAAGAGGTATCAAACCTGAAAACCTATTGGCATCAGCAATTGCGCCGCAATTCCAAAGGCTTTGACCTGGGATGGCAATTTTTACTATTAGGCGGTTGGCTGCTGCTATTTCACCTGCTATTGATCAGCCTGCTGATTGCCGGACAATGGTCATTATTCGGCCTGCTGTTAGGAGGAAAATTTATTGCGGAATTCATCCCGGTATTGATTGGAGCAATTAAATTCAAAGAATTCCGGGTACTGCCCTTTTTTCCGGTTCTTTGGCTACTCTATCCGTTGTTTTATTTTTCTTCTCAAATATTGGGTAGTTTCAAGTTCTACCGCTGGAAATAAAATTTTTATTATTTGGAAAATGGTGAAAGCGAAATTTTATCCTGTTTATTTTAATCACTAAGAATTAGATTTCCGATATGAGTAAAATTTTTAAAAAGATCACTTTTGTGCTGCCAGGAATGACCACTGTTCCCATGGGTGGTGTAAAAATTGTCAACCGTCTGGCCGCCTTAATCGCCCGGCAGCCATACCGGGTCACCCTGGTGTATCCAATCAATCTGGAACTGGGCCTGGTGCATAAAGTGAAAGCCCTGATCAAATCCCGCCTGGACAAAAAACATAAGGTTCCCGGCGACCTTTATTATCAACCAGATCCTGAGGTAGACGCGCTTGTGGTTCGTGAAGTGTCGGAAAAATATATTCCTGAAGCCGATGCCATTATTGCCATTGGCTGGCAAACCGCCAATGCCGTGGATAAGCTTCCGGCAAGCGCTGGTGAAAAATTTTATTTTTTACAAAGTTATGAATCCTATTTCTCTAATCCCAACAAGGTTTTGGAGACCTATAATCTGAAACTACAGAAAATCGCATTGTCAAAATGGATTCTCGATGAAATGATCAAATTGGGACAAAATTCCCTCGGGCCCATCGGTAACAGTATCAATCCCGATGAATTCTACCGGGATGAGGCCATTGAAAAGTCCAATGATCTTCTCATGCTCTATCATCCTGCTAAAATTAAAAATGCCAAATTTGGCCTGGCTGTGCTCGAGAAACTTAAAAAACAGCATCCCAAGCTGAAAGCGACGATTTTTTCCGCCCGCGCGCCAATCCATAAAATTCCGCCGTGGATCCACCAGGTCATTCGCCCTGATATTGAAGAACTTCGCAACCTATACAATCAATCGAAAATTTTTCTGAGTACCAGCAAATGGGAAGGCTGGGGACTGCCGCCCATGGAAGCCATGGCCTGTGGCTGCGCTGTTGTAGCGGTGAAAAACAAAGGAGTGCAGGAATTCATGAAAAATAATGAAAATGGCTTTTTAATTCCTCACAGGGATAAACGGAGCGCCATAGAAAAAATTACTAAACTCCTTAAAAATACAGACCTGAGAGAAAAATTTATTGAGGAGGGATACAAAACCGTTGCAAATTATTCCGAAACAGAAGTCGTCTCAAAGTTTTTGAAATGTATAAATCACAAAGGACAAAATGTTCCCAAGAGTTAGTGTCATTATACCCGCTTATAATGTTGAAAATACCATCGAAAATCTACTAAACTCGCTATTCAAACAGAGTTTCTCAAGAGAAAAAACCGAGATAATTGTGGTTGATGATTGTTCCACAGACAATACCCTGGATATTCTGACCAATCTCAAACATGAGCATAATTTCAATGTATTCTCACACGAAACCAATAAGGGATTGGCAGCCGCCAGAAATACCGGCATAAAGAATTGTTCCGGGAAAATTTTAATATTTATTGATTCCGATATGGTGGTTGGTGATCACTATATTGAAAATCATGTTAATTTTCATAATAACCGCCAGGTGGCCGGTGTTGTGGGCGGAATTATTCCCAATGAAAATTTGAAATACGACAAATATCAGCGCTATCTTTATGAAACAAAACGCGGCGCTAAAAAACATACTCCCGAAAAATCCCTGCCTTATTATGTCTTCTTATTTAATAATTCCTCCATTAAGCGGGAGGTTATCGAAAACTGTGGCATGTTTGATGAAAATATTAAAGTTTATGGCGGTGAAGATACAGAATTCGCTTATCGTATTCATCAAAAATATCCCGTTGGATTGTTTTGTTCCTATTCACTAAATGTTGTTCATGACCACTATCGCAGTTTGAACAGCGCGCTGAATAATCTGCATGAATTCGCAAGAATCAATATTCCTTACCTGGTCAATAAACATCCGGGGATGTCACAACTTTACAAATTAAAATATGTTGATAAAACGTTTGATAACAGCACTGTTTTCCATCGAGTTTTGGGCGGGATAGTTCGGCTGAAAACTTTTTATGGCATTAACAAACTCTTTTATCGAATGTCACCCTATCCTGTTTCCAATTTTTTTCTCAAGGCGCTAATGGGCCACAAACTTTTCTCAGGCGCGAAAAAAGGCCTGCGGGAATGAATCTGATACTCTTTGAAAAGGAAGAAATCGGTTCAACCCTTCCCGGTTATGATCCCCGCGCCAAACATTTACGGCGTACCTTGCGGTTTCGGGAAGGTGATCAGTTCCAGGCCGGCATAGTCAATGGAGACATTGGTATTGCAACAATTATTACCCTGAACAAATCGGAACTAATTATTGATTTTCAGGCAATCCGGGCAAAACCGACTCCCTATCCGGTAATTTTGGCAGTTGGACTGACCCGCCCGCAAATCGCCAAACATATCATGCGGGAAAGCGCCTCCATGGGAATTGAACAACTGTGGTTTTATCCCACAGAATTAGGGGAAAAGTCCTACCTGGACAGTGATTATTGGCAGCAAAAAAATTACCGGACACAATTGATCAAGGGCGCCGGCCAGGGGGCCACATCAAATCTGCCAGAGGTTAAGATTTTACCCTCACTGAAGAAGGTATTCGCGGACATGCCGGAAAATTATGAACGGATTTGCCTGGATAATGTTCGACCGGAAAATTTCCTCTCCGATTATCATATTTCCAAACAAAGGGTTGTTCTGTTACTGGGCTCCGAAAGAGGATTCACTGAAAATGAACGGGATCGGATTGAAGTCGAGAGATTTTCCCTGGTGCAGATGGGAGAGCGGATTTTGCGCACCGATACGGCCTGCATCGCCGGTCTTACACTGGTCTTATCAAAATTGGGAAAGATGTGAATCACCAAGAAGATTTATCTTAATCAATTTTATTGGAAATTTTGACCGCCATAAACTATCAAAAGCTTCATTTTATAGATTGTTAATCAGCCATTTAGATAGTAAATTTGCCGGAATAATTTAAAATTATAAAATGGAGATAATATGCAAATCGGAATCGTCGGCTTACCCTATTCGGGGAAAAGTACAATTTTTTCTACTTTAACCAACCATAAATCTGAGGATTTTGCCACCAAAAATAAAACAGAAATAGGAATGGTAAAAGTACCTGATCCGCGCCTTGACGCTTTGGCAGATATCTTTCAACCCAATAAAAAAACAGAAACCACTATCGAATATATCAAAGTTCCCGGCCTGGAAGCGGAAGAAGCCGCCAGCGGAAGTTTGCCGCCCCAATTCATCGGCAACCTGAAAAACGTTGACGCTATGTTGCTGATGGTAAGAAATTTTGATAATGAGATGTATCCCCACCCTTTTGAAAGAATTGATCCCGCCGAAGATATTGAATTTGTCAATTCGGAATTTTTGCTTTCTGATCTGGCAATTCTAGAAACCCGGATTGAAAAACTGGAAAAGTCCATCATGAAAATGAATAAGCCGGAAGAAAAAAAAGAACTGGAACTGCTGAATAAATGCAAAACTCATTTGGAATCAGAACAGCCCTTACGGTTAATGGAGTTCTATCCGGAAGAAGAGAAACAGCTGCGTGGTTTTCAATTTCTGAGTTTGAAACCCATAGTCTACGTTATCAATATCAATGAAAAGGATATTCCCAACAAAGAAGCCATTATCCAAAAATATGAACCCCTGTTAACACCGAAAACCGCACTGACTGCCCTCTGCGCGGAAATTGAAAAAGAAATTTCCGAATTGGAAGCCGATGAACAGGAAATGTTCATGGAAGAACTGGGTATCAAAGAACCGGCCCTTAATAATGTCATTCGTAAATCCTATGAGTTGCTGGGGCTGATCTCGTTTTTTACCGTTGGTGAAGATGAATGTCGTTCCTGGACCGTGAAAGAAAGGGCCAAAGCCCCGGAAGCCGGCGGCCAGATTCACAGTGATATTGAGCGGGGGTTTATTCGCGCCACTGTTGTACCCTATGAGGAATTTATGCAACACAAATCCCTGAAAGCCTGTAAAGATGCCGGCGTGCTTGGTCTTGAAGGCAAGGAATATGTGGTTAAAGATGGTGATATTATGGAATTCCGCTTCAACGTCTAAATTTCCAAATAAGCAGACAATAAAATGGTTTTTCTAAATATCAGAGGTAATTACACCGGAGAGCCGGCTTACAATCAGACCTTGTCCAGGTTTAAATCTCCATAAATTTTAATTACATTACCGTCTCTTTCTACATCCAGTTCCCTGTCGGGAAATTCTTGCGGCAACATTTCTTCCAGTTTTTTCATCGCAATCTCGTCAACTTTTTCCTGGATTTCATCGGAGACTTTTTCCAGTGTTACGATCTTGACCTTTAATACATAGCCGCGGCCAAGCTCCGACCCTAAACCCAATGTGAAATTTGCAGTGACATCAAAAAGACCGTCCATGGATTTACTTGAGGTTTCACCGCGTTCCGGGCGCACCGGATGCAGACTGTATTTATTGCCAAATTTATCTTCTAATGTATCATCGATGTGATCCAGGATATTGCGCAGTTTCTTTTCCCATTTTTCCAATCTGTTTGCCATTGTTTTTATTCCTTTCTTTTCGATTTTACAATTACTGTATAAACTTATCAGTTGATACCGAAAAATTCCAAAAGAATTATTTTCCTGGATTTTTATTTGGGAAGCAGGTTGAAGCCTATTGATTGTAATCGTTTTATATCTCATTGAAAAGGAACAGAGTGTTCATCCAAAACAAACCAGCCTCATCAAATCCCATGTACAGATTTAAAACAATGTCTAATTTTCAACAATGTGGAATTGATTTAATGAAAACTCAATAATTTTATTAAATTTCCTCAAATCTTAATAAGCACTTACAATTTTTTACGATATAAACAGTAGAAATTCCCCGCATTGTAAACGGTGCTAAAAATTTACACACAACAACAGAATCATCAGCAACAAAACACAAATATTTGTTTTTAATATATTTAGTTTAAATGGCATAGTAATTGGCATTGAATTAAGCGAAAATGATTAAACGATATTTTAAAAAAGTGATAACGGATAATTTTTAACAGAGAGGTTTATTATGAAAAAACTTTTGGCAACAACAGCAATACTTTTAATCCTGGCAACAAGCGTGTTTGCACAGTACACACCGGCAGCTCCTGACCAAGTATCACAAATGGTATCCATGGCCTGTGTTTTTGAAAAGAACATTTCCACCCAAACAGAGTGCAACATTTATGTTTATAATAGTCCGGATATTCAGAAAGCAATCCAGAGTTTTAAAGGCCAGAAACTCGGTAATGCAACTTTGAAATCCCTAACATCGGGAAGTACCGTTCCCAGTTTAAAACCGGACATCATCTTAATCGGTGATGAAGCCAATTTCGTTGAAATACTCAGTTACTGCAATGACAATGATGTATTGAGTATGACAAACATACCGGACCTGGTAAAAAAAGGCGTTACATTGGGAATGGGTATTGACGGATCAGGATCACCAAAACTTTTAATCAATCCGGATGGTGTTGCCGAACAGGGCAAAAACTTTAATCCGGCAATTATGAAAATGGCAAAAGTCTTCAAATAAACCTATCCGTTTAATCACTACACACAAAGGAGCAGTCCCGCCCGGGATTGCTCCTTTTTTTTTATAGCCCGCAACCAAAGACTTGTTATTCCTCCCAAACTGTATTATTTTAAAAAACAAATCAGGACAAAGAATGACCAGAAGATATCTATTTATTTTCCTGCTGATTGCCGCTGCTTTGCTGGGGGACTTTACCAAAACCTACCATTTTTCCAAAGATGACCTCATCATTACATCCCGGCAGAATTTCCATCTTGTAAAAATGAAAAATTTTGAACAAACCGCCCGGCCGGGAGTGCCGCAAATGCCCTTTCTGATTGACCACCTGAATATTGATCATCAATGCGTTGACTCCCTTATTATTGTCAATGCTAATTATCAGAAAATTACCGGAAAATTCAATTTGTTTCCCGTACAAAAACCGGCCATTCTATCCCGTCCTGCCGGTTCCTTTCAGGCAAAATTATTACCATCAATGACTCAATTCCCCAATCAACCGGCAGAATTGCTGCACACTGGAAAAATTGCCGGACAATTAATTACTTCAGCAAGGATATTCCCTCTGCATTATAATGGGCAAAAGCAGGAATTGTCCCTGCTGAAAGATATTACCCTGAAATTTATAACCCGGCCGGCTGCCTTAAGCAAAGCCAGCCATATCCTGACTCCCCAGCATAAAAAAATAATTGATCATCTCACTTATTCCAATAGTAATCAACATTCCTCATCTTCCGGCACTGATAAACAGGAATACATCATAATCACGTCACAATCCCTGGAACCCTGTTTCCGGCCCCTGGCTGAGTGGAAAATGAAAAAAGGCCTTGCTACTGCAATTATGACAACAGAAGTGATTGATTCCCTTTATAGCGGCGTTGATTTGCAGGAGAAAATCCGCAATTTTATCAAAGAATCTCATCATGAAAAATCAAGTTCCTGGATTTTGCTGGGTGGTGATACGAATATCATCCCGGAGCGAAAGGCCTGGGCCTTTGATTGTGAAGCCGATTATGCGGAAGACGAAAATGATATTCCCTGTGACCTCTACTATTCGGACCTTGATGGCACCTGGAATGACGATGGCGATGATATTTTTGGAGAAGTGGAAGATTCCATTGACATTTATCCTGATGTTTTTGTCGGCCGCGCACCGGTGGAAAATAGACATGAGGCAGCCGCTTTTGTAACCAAACTTTTAGCCTACGAAAAGGCAATCAATCGCGATTATCAGACCAATATGCTATTTCTCGCACAGGTTCTCTGGGGAAGCCCCTACACAGACTCCGGTGAAAGCAAAGACCTTATTGATGAGCGCTATGTGCCGGAGCGGTACGATCCTATCACCAAACTTTATCAATCAAATAACAATGTCAGTACCGCCGCAATTTTGGAGGAAATTAACAAGGGCGCCAACCTTATTAACCACAATGGCCACGCCTGGTTCAGCATCATGAGCGTTGGCAACGGTGCTCTGGGCTATAATGAAATGCGCAATCTTACCAATCAAAATAAATATGGAATTATTTACAGTATCGGGTGCTGGCCGGCGGCATTTGACAAGGATGCTGTAGCCGAGGATTTTATTACCAATCCCAATGGCGGCGGTGTTGCTTTTATTGGCAATTCCAGGTACGGCTGGGGCAGTCCGGGAAATCCGCTATTTGGCTATTCCGACCGCTTCGACCAGGAATTTTTCAGGCAGCTCTTTCATAATGACATTCATCATATCGGCGCTACCCTGGCGGCGACAAAAGCCTTTTACGCCCCGCTATCCGCCCGGGAAAATGTCTATCGCTGGTGTCAATACGAACTCAATTTACTGGGGGACCCGGAAATGATGATCTTTACAGATATTCCAAAAGATATCTCCCTGGAATTCCCCCGCACCATCGGTGAGGGTGAACAGCAATTTACGATTCTGGCGACTGATGAATCAGGTCCGGTTCCCCATTGTACTGTTTGCCTCTATCAACCGGAAGGACTTTATTATGTTGAAAAGACCGGCGCGGATGGCGTGGTAAATTTTACCGGTACAGTATCCAATACATCCGATAAAATTTATCTCACTGCAACTGCCCATAACTATGTGCCTTTTGAGGATTCCTTACAGGTTAGTATGGAAACGGCCTTTCTGACGCCAACCCGCATTTCCCATTCTGGTTTATTAAACGGAACAAAAAAAATATGGCAGGAGATTGCCCTGACCGTTGACCTGCTCAATACCGGCCGGGACACATCAAAATCCGTACTCCTGAAACTCTCATCAGAAAACGCAAACATCCAGTTAATCGATAGTATTGCCAGTACAGACATTCTGATGCCGGAAGATTCCTGTAGATTTACGGATGCTTTTCGTTTTCAGGTCAACGCAGATTTTGCTTATGATGAGATTTTTAACTTTACCCTGAATATCCAGGACCAATTGAGACATCACTGGCGCCATCATTTTTCCATTAGGCCGGAAATACCGGCATTATCCATTGAAAATTTCATTGTCCGGCAAAAACAATTAATGCCCGGCGATCGGACGGACGGACTCATGATCATTAAAAATATTGGCAGCGGCTTCTGCGCTCCCTATGATTTCACCCTGAACAGCACCCATGCTTTTGAGATCGTCAATCACACCCATTATCCCAAAGGATTGGCGGCCGGTTGTTGCGATAGTATCTACCTGTCCATTCATTTATCAGAAAGTCTGGACACCCTTCAATATTTGTCCGAAAAAATAATTTTTACAACGGAACAGGGTTTTCAAATGTCGGATACGATTCATTTAAATATCGGTAACTTTGGTATGGAAGAGGATTTTGAGCGAGAGGATTTCCTTTCAAACTGGCGCTTTTATGACCAGAAGAAAAATCAGTGGCACCGCTCATCGCTGCGAAAGAATTCCGGCGATTACGCTCTCTACTGCGGTGATGAAGAGGATCAAATTTACGATACAACAATCGAGGAAAATATTTTGGAATCGGACTGGTTTTATCCCGGCAAAGAAGGCCGCCTCAGTTTTTATTGCTGGTATGAATTTCCCAATTACGGCACCAGCGGCATGTCGGTGGAAGTCTATAATGAAGGCGAGTGGGAACCATTGGATTTCATTGGCAGCGGCGGCGCCCTGGGAATACTGCCCACCGGCAATGACTGGCTGAAATATAACTATGACCTCACTTTTCTGCCGGACAATAAAAAATCAAAATTAAGATTTTCTGTGACAATTGATCCCTGGGAAATGCCTACCGAAGGTATTTATATCGATGATATTCAGGTGGCGGATACCCGCATGAATTTTACAGGATTGACCCCTGAAACCAGCGTGCCGGAATCCTATCGTCTCTATCAGAATTTTCCCAATCCCTTCAATCCCGCCACAACCATAAAATTTACTCTGCCGCGCCTGGAAAAAGTAAACCTGTCGGTTTACAATTTACGTGGTGAATTGATTACAGTAATCGTCAATCACACTTTACCCGCCGGCGATCATCAGGTGAAATGGTCTGTTAAAAATCTTTCATCGGGGATTTATTTTTATAAATTAGAGGCAGGCCATTACACAGCCGTGAAAAAAAGTATTTATTTAAAATAGAGGATATTATGACAACAACTTTTTCAACACTAAATGTGATCAATCATCCCCTGATCAAAAACAAATTAGCCAAAATTCGCAGTAAAGAAACCACAACCTTTGATTTTCGCTCCACTCTCAATGAAATCGCATCCCTGATGGTTTATGAAATCACCCGGGAACTGCCAACAGAAAAGAAAATCATTGAAACACCCCTGGAAAAAACAGAATGCGAAGTAATGACCAAAGCCATTACCCTGGTACCCATTCTGCGGGCCGGGCTGGGAATGGTGGAAGGCATTCTTCAGCTGATCCCCAACGCGCGGGTCGGGCATATCGGCCTTTACCGGGATGAAGAATCCCTGGAACCGGTGGAATATTACAAAAAATTTCCTTCTAATATGCCGGACTCCAAGATCATTATGATCGATCCCATGCTGGCTACCGGGGGGAGCGGGTCTGCCGCTCTCAATTTTATCAAAAAATCCGGTGGCAAGGATATCTCTTTTGTCTGTTTGGTAGCGGCCCCGGAAGGTGTCAAACGGATTATCAAAGAACACCCTGATGTGCCGATCTATACCGCTGCTTTTGATCGCGAACTCAATGAGAAAGCCTACATTCTGCCCGGCCTGGGTGACGCCGGTGATAGAATATACGGGACTGAATAATTTATGGATATTGTTCGGGATATTACAAAGATCGCCAAAACCTATTTCCGGAATTCCCGGGGCTCCCATGACTGAGAACATTCCGAACGGGTGATGAAACTGGCCCGGCATTTGGCAATCGCAGAAGAGGCCGACCAGCGGGTTGTCCAACTGGCGGCCATTCTTCATGACATTGGCCGCAAAACCCAGGACGAATCCAACGGCCAGCTTTGCCATGCCGAAGAAGGAGCAAAATTAGCGCGGGATATTTTGGATAATTATGAACTGGCAAAAAATGTCAAAGAGAACATTGTCCACTGTATCAAAACCCATCGCTTTCGCAATGCTCACAAACCGGAAACCATCGAAGCTAAGGTATTGTACGATGCGGATAAACTGGATTCCATCGGCGCTGTGGGAATTGGCCGCGCTTTTCTCTTTGCCGGCGAAATTGGCGCGAAATTACACAACAAAGATGCAGATATCAGCAAAACAAAAGCCTATACCAAAGAGGATACCGCCTACCGGGAATTCATAGTTAAATTGTCAAAAGTAAAAGAGCGTATGCTGACCCCGGCCGGCCGCAAAATAGCTCTTGAGCGCCATAATTTTATGGTCTGTTATTTTGACCGGTTAAACCTGGAGGTGGAAGGAAAAATTTAAGAAAATCACATTGAATAATTGACATCTTTAAGATCAACAGATAAATTATTAAATACATTATTTTTAGAAAGATAGTCTTTCTGAAAAGACATAAAATGCGGTAATCACACAAATATTTGCAAATTTTTTTGTATTTGCACCAACAACAAAACCGGGATATCAAGGATTATGAAAAAATTTTTCCTGATCGTTTTATGCGCCGCACCGCTTTTCGCCGCCTTTGAACTACAGCAGTTGAATACTGAAATCATAGGAACCGGCGGAATTGTCTCTATGCATCCCTTTGGCAATAATCCGGGCTTTTTTCCTGACAAATCCACAATGTCCCTCTCTACAAATTACACCAACCTGTTCGGCATCAAGGACCTCCATTGCTGGGATTTCGGCCTTCAATACAAAATTCGGCCGCACATATCCACCTCTTTTAAAGCCAATTCGGTGGGCAGCGACATTTATCAGGAAAACACCTATTCACTGGCCTATTCCCATCGTCTGGAAATTCCGGTGGCGGTGGGAGTTTCCATATCTTATTACGATCTGTCAGTCAGTGGATTTTCCAGGGAGCAGGCGGCCGGGTTGAGCAGTGGCATCACCTATTACCTGAAAGATAACCTGAAAGCAGCCACTCTCTTTGGCAATGTCAACCGCCCAAGGATCTGCAATAAAAAAGAAGCCCTGCCGGAATTTTTTGCTTTCGGTGTAAGCTGGCAGGTGAATTCCCTGGTTTCCGTTAGTAGCGAAATATTCAAAGATACCATCTATCCTTTTAATTTTCGTATTGCCGCACAACTCCAACCGCTGAAATTCATCAGCCTTTTCACCGGAATGCAAACTGACCCGGATCGCTTTTCCGGCGGTATTTCAATTAAACTCAGCAAGATTCAATTTACATCGGCTTTTCAAACTCATTTAAAACTACCAAATACTTATTACTTCGGATGTTCCTTTATGAAAAAATAGTGATGCTGGTTTTATTCAGCAGCTTCAGTCTGGTGGCGGCGGAGATCACGGAATTGATCAATGATGGTTACATTGAGATCAATAGCGACAATGAAGCCGAATACGAAAGTATGCTCATCGAATACATTGATCATCCGCTGCTATGGGAAGAAACCGGACAAAAAGCAATTGAAGATTTACCGGTTAATTATTTTTTACAATCCTCTCTGGTTCTCTTTCATAAAAATAATAAATCCATTAAATCCTGGCGTGAATTTCAGGAAAAATCCGGCTTTTCTCATCTGGAAATGGAAACCATTAAGTTATTTTTCCGACTTCAAAAACCTGAAACTATCTCTTTTAAACTCTACAATTTCAATGAACTTCGTAAAGATGAGCAATTTGTCCTTCATAAAAATCTATTGCGGTTTGTGGCGCGTCATCCCGGCAACTGGCAGTTCAGAGCTGTTGCCGAACGGGACCGGGGAGAACCGCATATTTATGACCACAAAAATTTTGCCCTTAGCAGTCCCCCGGTTTTTAACAACCAACTGCAAATCTGGCTGGGGTCATTTCGCTTGAACTGGGGAACCGGCCTTTTTTATAATTCTAATCCCATGAATCTGATGCTAAATACCGGAACCCCCTCGCTGTACCGCGCCAGTTCACAATTTCGCTCCTACGGCGGCAGTGATGAAAGCAATTATCTGTTTGGCACCGCCATAAAACTAGCGACAAAATCTGTCAATTTTTTCTCTTTCTACGCAAAGAACCGGCTGGATTGCCGGTTTGAAGGGCCTTCCGTATCGTCGGTTGACATGACCGGCTTTCACAGCACTGAGTTGCAATTGGAAAACCGGGACAAACTGCGAAAAAGCAGCTATGCCCTGGGAATTAACAAAATATTTGACAATCTTGAATTTGGTGTGCTTTTTCACAGGTCTGATTTCAATTATCCGCTTTTGAATTTTGACAACAAACAACAATTAACCGGGATCAGTGGCTACCATAGCTGGCAGTCCGCTGCCTTTTCTATATCGGGAGAAATTGCCGTAGCTGGTAATCGGACTATCGGACTGACCCAATCCCTGCAATACCGTACAAAAGAATTCAGATTGGGTATTGGCGCCCGTTATATTGAGCCGGGCTTCCATTCTTTTTCCGGCAGCATTCTGCGTAATTTCGGTGGTCAGGTGGAAAATGAAAAAGGCTATTACGCCTTCATTGGCCTGAAGCCGGGAAAGTTCACAAAAATCGCTTTTTATTCCGATTACTATAGCCGGATAATACCGGCTGCGATTGGCGCTGATCTTGACAGAGGCAGTGACAGCGGATTCTATCTGCGACAAAGAACCGGCGGCCGCGGCAGCATGGAGTTTAAAATTTCCCGGAAAAATGATACCCAAACCATAAAAACAACCTATAGTTTGCGGGTCAAAACCCGGGTTAATAGAAATATTTCACTAAATAACCGTGTGATACTGATCAGCGCCACCGATGGAAAGGAATCGGACCAGGCATACAACAGCTATTTGAATATGGAATTCAACAGGATTGATCTGAATTTTGGGACAACTCATTATTTCGCTGACCAATATCGTATTTACCTCTATGAACCCGGAATTCCCTTTCGATTCAACATGGTCTCATTAGGCGGAAGCGGCCATCATTACTTTGTGGCCATACAATATCATTTCAACCCGTCTATCGAGTGCTATTTTACCGCCCGACAGTACACAAAAGCACTTTCCGACAAATATTCCCTTCAATTACAATTGTTAGTTGCTTTATGACCGCGGGATTATTAATTTTGTAGGCAATGTATCGAAAAATACTATTAATAATAATCTTGTTGGTTTCAACATCATTATTCGCTGACTTGCAAATGCAAATCGGGAATAATAAAGAAATAAATATTAAAACTGTCTATTTTGGTGAGACCGCTTATTATTCCGCTAACCGTTTGGCAGAAGAATACAATATCCGTATTTATAATCGCAAGGCAACGGGAAAATTTGTATTTTACTTTCCAAAAAATAAGGTTAAGGTAACCGCCAACAGTTCCTTTATCATGGTGGACCAGAATATCATACACATGATATCCCCGGCGATTCAGGCCGGTCAGGAAATTTTTGTGCCGGTGCACTCATTCAATGATGTACTGAAAAAATATATTTATTCCGATCTCACCTACACTTTTGTGGAAGATGATCATCCATTGATCTTCGCTGTTCCCGGTGAAAAACCTGAACAAGAGGTGGCTGCAGCCGAACCGGGTGAAGTCTATATTAAGGATATTGACTTTGAAGAGAAAAAGAATGGAACTGTTATCATTTTGAAAACCAATGGAACTTTTTCCAGCCAGGACTACTCCTATTTTTTCAAGGACAACAGTTACTATTACTTTACAATATATAAATGCAAGGGTAATGAAAAACGGTTTTCCGAACAAAATCCCACCAGTTCCATTGCATACACCCGTTTGATATCCAATCAAAATTCCACACAGATCATATTCAAACTCAATGAAGACTTTAATTCTTCCGATGTTCATTTTGATCCCAAAACCAGGGAATTCACGATCTCCTTATTTCTTCCGCTGAACGAAGAGATCAAAGAAAAAATTGCCAATGCCAAGAAAACATGGATCGTCGATACAATTGTTCTGGACCCCGGTCACGGCGGTAAAGACCCGGGTACACCCGGCCGCTGGAATTTCATGCATGAAAAAGATATTGTCCTGGATGTTGTACTCCGGTTAGGTCGCCTGCTGGAAAAAGAAACCGACCTGAATGTGGTTTACACCCGCAAAACCGATACATTTGTTCCTTTGTGGAAACGGACACAAATCGCCAATCAGTCCAACGGGAAACTCTTTATTAGTTTTCATGTCAATGCCGCCGGCAGTAAATACGCCCGGGGATTTGAAACCTACCTCCTGCGCCCGGGACGCTCTCGGGACGCGATCAAGGTGGCGGAAGCAGAAAATGCCGTCATCAAAATGGAATCCCAGGAAGATAAAGAGAAATATGCAGATTACGACAATATTTCCAATATTATTGCCAACATGGTCCATTCCACCAACATGAAGGATTCAGAAAATTTTGCCGAGATTTTGTCCAATAATTTCGCTCAAAAGGTTAAACAAAAAAATCGCGGTGTCAAACAAGCCGGATTTTATGTTCTTGTTGGCGCATCCATGCCCAAAGTTCTGGTTGAATTGGGATATAATACCAATTGGTCCGAAGCCAAACAATTGAACTCCCGGCGCTACCGACAACTGATTGCTGAAACAATTTTTGACAGTATCTTAGAATTTAAAATAAAAAGCGACAACAGCATGGAATAATATGGACTTAACGAACTACCTGGCCAAAGCCGGCCTTTCCAAACAAAAACACAGCATTAAAAAAATCTTCTTTTTCCGTATTTGCGGTACGGGTATGGGAACCGCCGCGATCATGTTAAAAAATGCCGGTTTTCATGTGGAAGGCTATGATCGCGAATACTCGCCACCCATGAGCACTTACCTAAAATCCACAAAAATCCCCCTGCATAAAGATATTTCCCAGGAATTGCTTACTCAATTTGACCTGGTGGTTACCGGCAATGTGGTACGCAAAGATTCCGAAGATGCTCATTTTATCGAACGGTCAGGCGTAAAATTTGCCTCTTTTCCGGCTACACTTGGCGCTTTGGTGCTCGATAATCTGGAAGTTATCGGAATTGCCGGGACGCACGGTAAAACAACCACCACCTGGCTGGCCACCCAAATCTACGAAAACCTGGGTGAAGATCCCGGCTATTTTATCGGCGGCGTTTTGGAGGGCCGTGACTCCGGTAAAATCGGCAGCGGCAAATTCTTCATTGAATCCGATGAATATGATTGCGCTTATTTTGAAAAAGTCTCCAAATTTCAGAAATACGCCATCGATCATTTGTTGTTGACTTCCCTGGAATTCGACCATGCTGATATTTTTAACAGCCTTGATGATATTGTTGATGAATTTAAACTGCTGCTGCCCACTGTCAATGGAAAACTCATTGCAAACAATGAATATCCTGCTATCGAGCAATTAAAAAAAATGAAGATTACAAAAGCCCGGTGGTTTTTTTACGGACCACAATCATCAGCCGGCCCGGAAATACTCAACTCCAATATCAGCGGAACAAAATTCAAACTGACCCTTGATAAGGATTACCGTTTCAAAACCAATCTCACCGGTTATCACAATATCCTCAATTTATCGGCGGTTTTGATCTTTGCGCTTCAGGATGGACATCAGCCGGAACAATTAAACAGGGCCATTGCAAATTTAAAAATGGTAAAACGCCGGCAGGAATACCTGGGCACTTACAATGGCAGTATTGTGATTGATGATTTCGCTCACCATCCCCGGGCGGTTTCACTGACAATCGACGCCATTAAAGAAAAATATCCCGGCAAAGAAGTGATCACTTTTCTGGAACCCAGAAGCGCGACCGCCCGCAGCGATATCTTTCAGCAGGAATTTACCGAAGCGCTGAAAAAGAGCGACCAGGTGGTCCTGATCCAGCCGATTTCCACCACTGTAAAATTCGCTAAGGATCTGGACACCAGAAAAATGGCGTCAGAATTGAATGAACAAAATATCCCCACAATAATTGTTACAAAATTAACCCAGTTAGAAGCGGCTCTCATAGAATATGCCACGCCGAATCGGCTTATACTATTTTTATCAAATTCCACCTGCTTAGGGCTATGGAAATCAGATTTTATGCAAAAAATCAAACAATAATGTCAAACCAACTGTCACAAAAACTGGAAAAACTCTATAGCCTCAGGGCGCGGGGAATCAAACCCGGATTAAGCCGGATCAATAAATTATTGGACCATATCGGTCGTCCCGAGACCAACTATCCCATCATCCATGTTGCCGGCACCAACGGAAAAGGCTCAAGTTGCCGGATAATGCAGAGTATCCTGACTGCGGCCGGCTACCGCACCGGGCTTTATACCTCTCCCCATTTGCTGCGGTTCAACGAACGCATCAGGATTGATGATGTTGAAATCTCAGACCGTGAGCTGTTGCGGCTTTTTGAAAAATTTGCGGACTTTATGGACATCAGCAAAGCCTCGTTTTTTGAAATAACCACAGCTATGGCGCTGGACTATTTCCGAGAGCAATCTGTTGATATAGCCGTGCTGGAAGTGGGGCTTGGCGGCCGGTTTGACGCCACTAATGCGGTGACGCCCAAACTCAGTGTTGTCACGGCCATCGGCATGGACCATGAAGAATATTTAGGCAATACAATTGAATCTGTCACTTTTGAAAAAGCCGGCATTATTAAAGCGGGCATTCCTGTGGTAATTGGCCGGCAAACTGACCCCAAAATCGTAAAAATATTACAAAATATATCAAAAAGAAGAAATTCTGAATTTTTTTCAGTATCAGATGCTTGTATTATTGATGAGAAAGAATTAAGTTTGGGATGTTCAAAATTAAGCCTTCAGATTTTTAACCAGTTTTTTCAAAATATTAATTACCCATTATCAGGCACCCATATGCTTGATAATTTATTAACCGCCCTGACTGCGCTTTCGGTTTTTCCGGGCCACATACTTTCCGGAAAAACAATTAATTCAGGCTTACACAATCTTAATAATCCGGGACGTTTTGAACTCATTAGCCAAAATCCTGTAATTATCTATGACGTAGCTCATAATATCTCTGGCATAAAAATAACAATTGAAACAATTAGGAAATATTTTCCGCAGATAGAGATAGACGTATTGATCAGCATGAAAGCAACAAAGAACCTTGACACCCTTGGTCAGTTACTAAAAAAATTAAATGGAAAAGTCTACGTTACTGAAATGGAATCTGTTGAATCTAAGAAAGTTAGCGAGTTACACGAAAGTTTAAACACACACATCGATGCAGACAAAATCATTCAAAATAAAAATTTAAAGACAACATTAAATGAAGCGATCTCAAACCGAAAAACACCATTACTAATTCTAGGCAGCCACTATATGGCCGGGAGTATTTACAGTTTTCAAAAAAAGAATTTGACAAAAAACTAAATTACTGATAGTTTTTAACATACACTCGGAAACTCCTTATCAAATACTCGCCTAATATATTTAGCAGTGTAAAAATTTATCAATAATAATACAAAGGAAATCAAAATGGACAAGAAGTTGGACATCACCTCTCTTAAGAATATGAAACTTAAGGAACTTTCAGATGTTGCACAGGAATTAGAAATCAAGAAGTGGCAGGGGCTTAAGAAACCCAGCCTGATTTATAAAATCCTTAAAGCGCTTGCAGAAAAAAACGGGAAAATCTTTGCCGGCGGAATTTTAGAAGTTATGCCCGATGGATTCGGATTTTTACGCTCCGAGGAATTCAGTTACCTGGCGTCACCGGAAGATATTTACGTTTCACCGTCACAAATCAAAAAATTCGGCCTCAGAACCGGCCATAAAATCTATGGACAGGTCAGGCCCCCGAAGGATAAGGAACGCTATTTCGCTCTCTTAAAAATTGATGCGGTTAATATGATGGCTCCCCAGGAAATCAAAGCAATTAAAAGATTTGACAAACTGACGCCCCTTTATCCCCAAAGCAGAGTTCAGCTGGAAACCGATGCCAAAGGATATTCCATGCGAATTATGGACATGTTGTGTCCCATTGGCAAGGGCCAGAGGGGATTAATCGTTGCGCAGCCGAAAACCGGTAAAACCATTCTGCTCCAGCAAATCGCCAACAGCATTACCACCAATCATCCGGAAATTATTTTACTGGTTTTGTTAATTGATGAACGTCCCGAAGAAGTAACTGACATGGAACGTTCGGTTGAAGCGGAAGTGATCAGTTCAACCTTTGACGAACCACCGGAACGACACGTGCAGGTGGCTGATATGGTATTGGAAAAAGCCAAACGCCTGGTTGAGTTGGGATTTCATGTTGTCATTCTGCTCGACAGTATTACCCGTCTCGGACGTGCCCACAACGCTGTTGTACCTCACAGTGGAAAAATTCTGTCCGGTGGTATTGATGCCAATGCCATGCACAAACCCAAACGATTCTTCGGCGCCGCCAGAAATGTGGAAGAAGGCGGAAGTTTAACAATTATCGCCACCGCCCTGATCGATACCGGAAGTCGCATGGACGATGTGATTTTTGAAGAATTCAAGGGAACCGGTAATATGGAACTGGCTCTCGACAGATCCCTGAGTAATCGCCGTGTTTTTCCGGCCATCGATGTCAATGCTTCCAGTACACGAAAAGAAGAATTGCTATTATCAGCGACAGAACTGGCCCGAATATGGATCATTCGCAAATTGCTGAGTGAATTAAAGCCCGTGGAAGCAATGGAATTCCTGCTGAACAAAATGAAACGGACAAAAAGCAATCGTGAATTTTTAAAATCCATGAATCAATAAAATCTCACTTATATAGAAGCCCAATAACAAACATTGGGCTTTTTTGATTCAAAATTTTTGTTAAATTCTTTGCGTATTACAGGTCATCTATTGTATTATTAGACATTAACCGAAAGAATGCAAATTCCATGAATAAAAAACCAGATATTCAGCAAATAGAAAAAGAGAACCGGCAACTAAAACAAAAACTAAAATACTATTCTTCCCTGTTACAAAACCAGAATGATGCGGTAATTATTCATGATTTTGACGGTAATATTATTGCCTGGGACAAAGGTGCAGAAACTATTTTTGGCTGGGAACAGAAGGAATTACTATCTTCTTCAATTTACGATATTATTCCCATTGATAAACGCGATGATTACAAAACTTTTGTTCAACAGGTGAAAAGCGGCGAAGATCTGGATTATTTTGAAACCCAAAAAATTGCCAAAGACAACAAAGTCCGGGATGTATGGTTGACTTATAAAGTGCTTGGCGGGGAAAACCCCAATGCCATTGCCACAACTGAGCGGGATATTACGGAACGGAAAAAAGCCGCTGAAACGATCCGCAAAAGCGAAGAAAAATACCAGACCCTGCTAAACTCTCTGGGTGATGGTGTCATACTACTCGATGATAATTTTGAAATCATTCTCACCAACCCGGCGGCTGAGAAAATTCTATTCCTTTCCGAAGAAGATAGGTCACCAATTAATATTCGGGAATTTCTTGACCAAAAACACCTGGATATTTTACGGGAGCACTTGCTGGAGCACCGCGGAGAAGTCGATACCTTTGAATTGGAAATTACCCGTAAAGATGGAGAACCGCGACTCATTCAAATCACCCTCTCCACGCCAAAAGAACAATTGGAAGAAGAAGAAAACACCCTCTGCATTATTCGTGATGTCACTGATATACGAAAAATGGAAGAAGACCTGATAAAGACCGATAAACTGGAATCCCTTGGTTTGCTGGCTGGCGGCATTGCCCATGATTTTAATAATATCCTCTCCATAATCAACGGCAATATTACTTTGGCCAAAATGGTGATGGATAACAAAGAAAAACTCACCGAACGTCTGGACAGAATTGCTACCGCTAACGAACGCGCCAAGCAATTAACCACCCAGATCAGCACACTTTCAAAAGGTCACTCCGTCAATAAGATGCAAATTTCTCCGGAAAAACTGGTCAAAGAATCCATCAATCTCACATTGAAAACAAAAAAAGTAGATTACTCACTGGATATCGATGAAAACCTGCCCACCTTTCTGGCTGATGAAGGCCAGTTGAGCCAGGTGTTAAACAATCTCTTTATCAATGCCTCCCATGCCATTGACCAAAGAACCGGGAAAGTCCGGATCAGTGTCAATCAGGTGGCCCTTAAACCGGAAAATCAGTATACGCTTCCTCCCGGCGATTATATTAAAATCCAGGTCAAAGATAACGGCTGTGGTATTCCCGAACAAAATCTCAAGAAAATTTTCGATCCCTACTTCACTACCAAGCAAACCGGCACTGGGCTGGGGCTGAGTACTTCAATTTCTATCATTAACAAGCACAAGGGAAAAATGACTGTTGATTCCAAAGTCAATGTTGGTACTACCTTTGATATTATTTTACCTATTACACAGCGGGACAGAAAGCACCGGGAAGAAACCCTTTTTAAGAGCAATGGAACTGTTCTTTTTATGGATGATGAAGACTCCATTAACTCGATAGCGGAACTGTTTTTTAAAAAGCTCAACTATGAAATCAGCCTGGCTAAAGAAGGGCAGGAAGCGGTTGATCTTTATAAAAAACATCTTGATAAAGGAAAGCCCTTTGATTATGTCTTTCTGGATCTGAATATTCCCAATGGAATGGATGGGTTTGAATGTGCCGAAGAATTGTTAAAACTTAATCCCGATGCCAAAATCATTGCCGTCAGCGGCAACCTGGTGCTGTCAAAATATAAACAGCACGGTTTTATCAAAGCTCTGAAAAAGCCCTTTCGAATTTCAAATATTCAAACTATTTTAAAAGAAATTTAAGTGCTAATCAACCACCGGCTTTTGTAATTCATAATCATAAAAAGTTTTACGCGTTAAATCAGCCAATTTTAATTTATAGGTAATATAGGCATTCAGCCGGGTTGTATAGGCTTGATTCAACCGGTTTCGATTCAGCGCCAAAGTCTGGCTGTTAATGTCACCGTTGGCAAATCGTTGGGTACTGATCTCAAAGGATTTTTCAGCCACCTCCACATTTTGTTCCAGAAGTTGTAAGCGTCGCAATGCGCTTTGCAGTTCATTAACAGTGCTGCGAATATCACGGCGCACATTGACCTTTTCATTCTCGATAGTATAATCGGCTTTACGAATTCTGGCCCGGGCCGCATCAACCCGCGCCCGGTTGACCCCCCAGTCCCAGAGAGGAATGGATATATTTAATGAAACACCCCTGTTGCCCTGGCGCTCAATCAAATTATCAACCGCGCCGTCGACTGTGTTCATGTATGCGAGATTAATATCATTTTCACCAACACCGATAAAATCATAATAACCTTCTATAGAGCCGGTCACCTGACCATTGACCCGGGTTCTTTTCAGGCTGATTTCCGCCAGTTCTTTGGAAATTTCACTCTCACGGATCTCCAGCCGATATTTCAATCCGCGCTCAACAGCATCACTCTGATCCACGTAGACCTTTTCATAGGTCAACTGATAATCCAGATCCAGATCATTCCCCAGGCCGATTCCTAAAAATTGCTTCAGTAAGTCTTCATGGGCCTGGACATTGGATTGGGCAATGGCATAATTATTTTCCGCCTCCGCCTGATCAATCTCCATCTCGAGAGCTTCTACCTCGGCAATGACACCGGCTTTGTATTTATTCTGTGCCAGTTCATGAGCTTCCTTTTGGTATTCCAGGGTTTGTTTGGCGATTTTTTCCTGTTCCTGTGAAGAGACCAGATTATAAAAGAGTTGTGAAACTTCATATTTCAGGTCCAGTTCAGCGCGCTTCATCTGTTTTTTGGATTGTTCATAATTTAATCGCGCTCTTTTTAATGAGGATTGAATTTCATTGTAGATATAGAAGGCCTGCAACGGTTGTTCAAAACCAATTCGTGTATTCAGTTGGACAGTATTCCGGTCACGAAAATAATCACTGGTGGAATAGATGCCGGAACTGAAATAAATATTCCCGTCTGTCGGCAAGGGTTGACGAATATAGAGGTTGCTTGAGTAGATCGCCTGTTTGATGGGTGTGTAATAAACCCCCAGGCTGTCCTCAAATCGCTGCATGGTCTCTTTATAATCTGGCATGGTCAGATTTAAATGAATATTGGTGCGTAAGGAATGGGTAGCCGCTTTTAATTCATATTCCGCGCTCTTGAAATTTTCCCGCAGGGTTTTCATTTTGTAGCTTTTTTCCATTGCCCGATTCAGACATTCGTCGAAATTCAGGAAAAAAGAATCAGCGTTCAAAACCGTGGTAATCACTAAAAAAATGACAGCTAAATGTTTAATTTTCATAAATATATCCTGTAGTTGAAATCATTATTCATATTAACCTATTACTCATAGCGCAAGGCTTCAATGGGATCCAGTTCCGCCGCTTTTTTGGCCGGAAAAAATCCAAACAGAATTCCCACTAAACTGGAAACGCCGACCGCCAGGACCACCGACCATAAACTGACGACAGTTTCCCATTCGGAAAAAGCGGTCACACCCCAGGTCAAAACATATCCCAGGACAATACCAACCAATCCCCCACCCAGGCTGATAATAATGGATTCCACCAAAAACTGATTGCGAATATCCAGTTTGGTCGCACCCAATGAGCGCCGCAAGCCGATTTCTTTGGTTCGTTCCAGAATTGACGCCAGCATAATATTCATAATTCCGATTCCGCCAACCAGAAGGGAAATGCCGGCGATAGCACCCATAACAATATTAAATATCCGCTGGGTTTCCTCGCTCTGTTTGAGCAATTGTTCCGGCACGATCAGTTTATAATTTTTTTCTTCTTTGTGCCGGCGAAACAGTACCTGATCGAGAAACTCCGATGTAGAGGTGACGAAATCACTGTTGGAAACCTGTAAAATGATTTGGTCCAATTCCGATTTTTTCGGATCACGGTCGATTCGGGCTTCCATGGTCCTGATAGGTATAAACACACGGCGATTGAGATTGATTTCTGTGTTGCCGGCCACACTGATCGGTTCGTATTCCAGAATGCCGACAACTGTAAACCAAACATTGTTGATCCGGACTTTTTTCCCAAGGGGATATTCATTGCCAAAAAGCAAAATCAGCAGGTCATGTCCCAGAATACAGACGCGATTACTGACTTTATTATCATGATGTGAAAAGTAGCCTCCCTGGGCCGTATTCAAAGACATGATCCCAAAATATTCAGGCTGTGTGCCGATCACCTCAACTTCTTCAAACCGTTTTTGATAATTTACTTCCAGTTCTTCCTGCAATACCGGCACGGAATTTTGTGCGGTGGGAATAATCTTTTGTACGGCCTGGAGGTCCTGATAATTTAGCAATACGCTGTTTTCCCCGGGTTTGTTTTCCACTTCCGCCTGCTGTATAATAATGTTGTTAAGGCCAAGGGCCTGGATCTGCGAAAGGGTTTTACGCCGGGCGCCTTCTCCGATAGCCAGCATTGATATGACCGAGGCAACACCAAAAATAATTCCCAGCATCGTCAGAAATGTACGGGTTTTATGTTCCCGCAACCCTTTAATGCTGATTTTTAATATCTCACCGGTAATGAGTTTTAATTTCCGGTTTAAAACCGTAGAATTCTTGAAAATATTTTTAATATTTTTTGTTATTTTTTTCATAATCTATCCGCGAATGATCACTTGTTCCGTTCGCCCGGAGTCACTGCGCTGTCGTTCGGATTTATTTTTTGATTTGCCGTTTTCGGTATTTTGAGATTTGATCAGCCGAATTTCATCACCGGCTTTCAGTCCTTCTTCAATAACAATCAAATCCGAACTCACCTTGCCGGTTTTAACCGGTATAAACTTGCCACTGGCATTATAAACACCGATTTCTTCATCCCTGTTTGTCACGGCATCGATGGGAATCGAGATAACATCATTGAGTTGCTCAACAATGATTTGACAGTCAGCACTCATGCCCGGCCTTAATCCTTCGAATACTTCATTGATCTTTACTTCTACCTCAAAAACCTTTTTGCCGGAATTTTCATCTTCGTGGGCCAGGGAGGCAATATTGGTAATTAAACCGGTAAATGCTTTTTCCGGCAGGGCATCGATCTCAAGATTAACCTTTTGCGCCGTATCAATACTGGAAATATTCACTTCATTGACATTGAGCATCACTTTCATGTTACTTTTTTCCGGAATTTCCATTAATGGCTGAGAGCGCCAGGGTGTGGACCCTACACTGATCTTCTCCCTGCCATTAGGACCCCAAATCTTTTTATAGACGACTAATCCCTCGCTGGGTGCTGTAATGGTCAGCTTTGCCATATCATCTTTAGCCCGCTGCAAATTCATTTTGGCCTGGTTAATTTTCAATTCGGCCTGTCGCAGGGCGGCGGCGTTGATCTCTTTGTTTTTTTCGATCTTTTCCACTAATTGGTTATAGGATATTTCAGCTTTTTTCAATGAATATTCTATTTCTTTGCGTTTATTTTCGGCTTCATACTTAGCGTTTTTCGCCCGCAAGCGGGTCTGTTCAAGGCTGTACTCTTCGATTTTTAACTGGCTATCAAGGTCAGCCTGTGTTTTTTCAATATTGGCCATTTGGCTTTCATAAGCCGCTTCGGCTTTGTCCAGCTCATTCTGAACATTTTGTACCCGCTCCTCAAACTCGGCGGTATCAAACTGGAGCAGAAAATCCCCTTTTTCCACATAGGTTCCTTCATCCACCATACGGATAATCCTGATATTCCCCCAGATACGGCTCGGTGAATTAACAATGGTGGAGCTGCCGGCCTGCACAATGCCGTCAGCATAGACATCTATCAGAAATTCCCCACGGTTTACTTTGAATAAGGGATAATTTTCCTGTTTGCCTATTTTGTTGATGCCAAAAAGGACAGCAATAGCAATGATAATTACTGCAATAAATCGAAAACTTTTACTTTTTGTCATAGGGTTGCCTTTTGATCTGTTTATTAAAAATTGGGTATATTTATATTTTCTTTTAATTCCATATCAGATGTTAGAGCGCCACTAACATAAGCCTTGCCATCATAAATATCGATGACCGCTACGGGCAATCGACTGGTAGCGGTTCTCACAAAATATCCGTCGGCGTCTTTAAACAAACACCAGGCCGGTATTGAAAAGCCATCTAAATTTTTACCAATTTCGATGCTCACTTTGACAGTTAAGCCCGGTTTCATACGATAATTTTTGGGGCTGTTAATATTAACACTGATCGGATAAATGCGCAGTTTGCTTTCTTCGCTTTCATCGGCAATTTTTGAAATGTAAGCGACCTCACCCAAAAAGGTGGTATCTGGGTAGGCCAGCACCTGTATCTCGGCCGGTTGCCCCAGTTTTATTTTCGAAATATCCACTTCGCTGAGATCAATATCCACCTGCATATTATTCAAATCCGGTATTTGCAAAATAATACTGGCGGGACGAATGGAATCCCCGATCTTAACCTTGGCGCCCCGTCCCCTGCGTCCGGTCTTATGATAGACCACAATACCAGATTTCGGTGATGTCATCACCATGTCATCGATCATTTCCCGGTAATTTTTCATGCGGGTACGGTATTGTTCTAATTGCAGGTTGGTTTCATTTTCATCATTCCGGTTCAATATTTTCTGAGATTCCAGAGTTTGTTTGGTTTTTTTGATATTTAATTCGACTTTTTTCAATTCCAGTTCAACGGTTTTCTGATCGGCTTCGGAATTATATTTGGATTGCTCCAATTGATTTAAAGTGATCTCTTTTTGGATTTCCAGTGTTCTGATCTGGTTTTTAATTTCTTTGATGGTTTGTTGATTGCGAAGTTGCTTTTCCACCATTTGTTTTTCCAGCTGTTCCAGTTGTTGCCGGGCTTCATCCAGTTGTTGCTCAACTTCTTTGCTGTCAAAGACAACTACTGTATCGCCTTTTTCCACCCAACTTCCCTCTTCCGGCAGATAGAGAATTTTATAATTGAGGTTCCAGTTGCGCGGTGCAATGATCCGGGTAGAATTCTGGGACTTAAGTTCCCCCGACAAAGTAATCATAATATTTTCTTTGATAGGCTTGTTGGCATTACCAAACAGCAATACTACGCCCACGAGGGACAGCAGTAAAATTAATTTCAAATTATTCATTAATTTCATTCTTTTCCCGGTTATTAGTCAGTTCTTCTGATATTTTTTCACTCAATTGGTTTTCATAACTCTTTTTAGCGATTTTTATGGCATTAAAAAAGGCTTTAACATTGGAGCGGCCATGGGCTTTGACTACAATTTTTTCAAAACCCAGTAAAGGCGCACCGCCATATTCACTATAATCCAGCAGCGGCTTGATTTTTTGAATCCCACTGTTTAACAGGTAGAGCCCGGCCTTCCAAAAAATATTTTTACGGGCGGCGAACTTCCCTATTTCCAGAAGGGATTCCACCATTCCTTCAGTGGTTTTCAAAACAACATTTCCGGCGAAACCATCGGTGACAATAACATCGGCCTCTCCGTTAAAAATTTTATTCCCTTCGATATTGCCCCTGAAGTCAAGGCATGGATAATCCGACAATTTTTGGTAGGCATTGACCAGGATCTTTCCGCCTTTATGGGCTTCGTCGCCAATATTCAGCAGGTAGATTTTTGGATTCAACTTACCGGTGAGTATTGTAAAATAAATCTTTCCCATAACGGCAAACTGCAGCAGGTCTTCATCGCTGCAATCATTATTCGCACCAACATCCAATATCAGGCTGTAATGCTTTTTGCGGCCGGTCAGAAATTTTTTCGTAGGAAAGAGTGAAACGATAGCGACTTTATTGATCCCTTTTATCCGGGGTATATTCTTCAGGGATGATAAAATATAGGCGCCGGTATTTCCGGCTGAAACCACAGCCTGAGCCTTATCATCATCACACATTTTTACTGCCAGGTTCATGGAAGCGTTTTTTTTCTGGCGTATAATATTGCGGGGAAATTCATTGTCACCAATATGGTCAAAGGTGTGTAAAATAGTAATTTTACCGGGATCATGCTTTTCCTGCTCAAGCAGTTTGTTGATTTTTTCTTCATCGCCGATCAGGCAAAAATTGACATCCATCTGCAGTGACGCTCTGGCACAGGCTTTTACCGGAACCGCCGGACTATCATCACCGCCCATTACATCTACCGCAATATTTATGCTCTTATTCATATCTCTGATAAGGTGCCTTCAAAATTATCATATTATTTAAATAAGTATACCAGTAATATATAAAACAGTTTCATAATTAATAAAATTTTTTATTAAAAACAACATAAAAATCATAAGCAGAAACCATGAAGAAACCAATCCTTATATAAATGAATAGAAATACCGGAATTGGATTTTTAAGTCTTAAGGATTAAATTTGGACTCTTTTTGATAATAACCTTATTGGAGTAAAAATGAGTAACCATTATGACAAAGGATTGAAACAGGTGGAATGCAAACAATTCAAGAACGCCATCAAATCCTTTACCGAATCGATTGAAAATGAAGAAAAAATTCTGGAATCCCTGCTGCACCGTTCCAGCTGCTATCTTCATTTTAAAAATTTTGCTGAGGCAGCGGAAGACTTGTCCAGGGCCATTGATATGGATCCCACCTATGAAGAATTTTACTACAATCGCGCTATGGCTTATGTTAATTTACAGGAATATGATAAGGCGCTGAATGATTACAGCATTGCAGTGACCCTGAATCCTAAATATAAAAACGCATACTATAATAAGGCCTCTGTACACATGAAACTGGATCAGCATGAGAAAGCCGTGGAAAATTTTCTGGAGGCCGGCGCACTGGGCCACAGGGAAGCCCTGATAGTCTGTAAACATTTCAATCAGCGGGGTGAGGAAATCAATGAAAACAAAAATAAAGATGAAAAGCCCGAAGAATTCACCCCGGATATGGCGCGTCAACTATTAGCCACTTTAAAAAAGAACAGAAATTAAAAAGGCGTTCACAAAATGAACGCCTTTGGAAAAATCTATTGAATAACGTTTTATCTTCTTGGTCGAGCCACGTTAACTTTTAAATTTCTACCGCCAACTTCTTTTCCGTTAACTTCTTCAATAGCTTCTTGTCCGGCAGCATCATCTGCCATTTCCACGAAACCAAACCCTTTTGAGCGTCCTGTTTCACGGTCTGTGATAATTTTTACACTTGTCACTTCACCATACTGACCGAAAAGTTCTTTTAAGTCATCTTCACTAGTCGAATAGGAAATGTTTCCTACATAAATGTTCATCTTAATTCTCCTAAAAAGTTCAAAAAAATACAGGGATAATTTATACAGGTTAAAAGTAAAATCCTAAGCTGTTTTTTAGTTTTTTTATTTTTTTTCGATATATCTGCAATAACTAAAAATAATCCCGGCAAACTGTTTAAATATAAATTGTTTTAAACAGGGTTGGGAATGTCGATGAAGTCTACTTCCAGTCCCATGTTCTGGCTTAACAATTCGCCCATTCTACGAACACCAAACCGCTCTGTAGCATGGTGGCCGGCGGAAATAAAATGGACGCCTTCTTCCCTGGACAAATGCATGTTATATTCGCTGGCCTCGCCGGTAATATACATATCAAGATCTTCGGCAATGGCCTGGTTGAATTCCTTTTGAGCGCCACCGGAAATGATACCGATAGTGTTGACTTTTTTCGGGCCGTAAGGAAATATTACTGCGTTAGGATTCAATTCGCGCCGGACTTTTTCAAAATAGTATTCGGGATCAGAATTTTTCAGAGCTCCTTTGACGCCGATCTTGGTTCCTTTATAATCGCCAAAGGGTTTAGGATCCTGCAGATCAAAAAATTCCGCCAGTACCGCATTATTGCCATATTTTTCATGGGCGTCAATAGGCAAATGGTAGCCCCACAAATTAATATCATTCTCCAGCAGCATTTTCACTCTTTTTTTATAATGCCCGGTGTAAGTGGGCCTGTGAAAAGACCAGATAATACCATGGTGCACCAGAATGCCATCGGCTTTGGCCGCTATGGCGCGCTCAAACAATTCCAAACATCCCGTTACACCGGTAATGATTTTTTTGACTTCATCCCGGCCCTCTACCTGTAAACCATTGGGTCCATAATCCTTATAAAGTTCCGGCTTTAAAATTCCATTTAAATATTCCGTAATTTTATCTCTTTTCATTGTTACCCTCTATCTGCTAATTTCGCCAGTAACCGCAATATTTCAATATAAAGCCAGATCAATGTTACCATTAATCCAAAGGCCGCATACCACTCCATGAATTGCGGCAATCCCCGGTCACTTCCCTGGTCGATAAAATCAAAATCCAACACCAGGTTCAAGGCCGCGATTCCGACAACAAGCAAGCTAAAGCCGATTCCAAAGAGTCCACTGCCGAAGACACCCGGCATTTGCACGCCAAACCAGCTCAATATAAAGGAAAGAAAATAGAATAATGCAACACCTCCGGTAGCCGCAATGACACCAAGACGAAATTTTTGGGTCACTTGAATTATTCCGCTTTTATAGAGAAATAGCATAACACCCATGGTTCCCATCGTAAGCATTACCGCTTTCATGACAATTCCCGGATATTGGGTCTCAAAAATAGCAGACAAACCACCCAGCAACAATCCTTCGAAAAAAGCATAAAGAGGCGCGGTAATTTTGGCGCCCTTCGGATTAAAAACTGTGATCAGCGCTGTAATCAGTCCGCCGATCAGCCCGATCATCATAAGGGGACTGACGGCTGAGGCATCCCAGGCATTCATGAATTTTGTCCAGGTAAAACCCGCACTGGCAATCAAAATAAAAAACATCAGAAAGGTTTTGTTGATTGTGCCATCTATGGTCATTACTGACTGTCCGGCATAGGACTGGGCATTCTTAAAAGTTTTGGATTTAAATATCGGATTTGAAGTTCGCATAATTTCTCCTCATTATTTTTCAGGATACATACACAATATACTTAAAATATTTTGAATGATGAAAGTTTCAATGAATCCATCTTTATTTTTTCAACAATATAATTGTCCGGCAGAATTTTTTGGGCTCATGGATGATTTTGGTGTACCCGGATTTTGTCATTATAAAAATTACAAAAATGGGCTTTTCGGCAATTTTATATTGCAAGCTCTAAAAAAACTCAATATATTTGGCTTTCAATGAATAAGGGATAGAGAGAGTTAACAGGCAGCAAGGAAGCTGTATCTTTAACTCTTTTTTTATTTATAAACTAAGGATTGACATGAAAGTATTAAAATTTGGCGGAACATCACTGGGAAGCCCCGCGCTTATCAGAGATGTTTCTAAAATCGTACAAACGGCACAAGCCGAAAACCCAGGAATTATCGTTGTATTTTCGGCATTTTCCGGTATTACCAATTTATTGATCGAAGCCGGTGAACAAGCGGAAAAGGGCGACAACAGCTATACCCTTACCAATGAAAAAATTTTTACGAAACATCTCACTTATGTAAATGATTTGTTTACCGATAAAAATTTAAACAATGTCATCACCCAAAAAATCAATTCCCTGTTTACGGAAATCGATGAAATTACCCACGGTATGTACCTTCTCAAGGAAATGTCACCGAAATCACTGGATTTACTGCAGAGCTTTGGTGAACGTTTGTCCAACACCATTATTTCCGAATATTTAAATTACAAAGGAATAAAAAATAGATATTTAGACACAAGAAATACTTTTATTACCGACGAAAGATACACCGGCGCGCGAATTGATTTTTTTACGACCGCAAAAAATATAAAGCAGGCCATTAATAATACAAAAGCCCTCTATGTTTCCACCGGCTTTATCGCCTCCTCCAGAAAAGGCACAACCACCACGATCGGCCGCAGCGGCTCCGACCTGACGGCCGCTATTTATGGCGCTGCTCTGAATGCCGATCATGTGGAAATTTGGACCGATGTTTCCGGCGTCATGAGCGCAGACCCGCGCAAAGTCAAAGACGCCTTTCCCCTGCCATCCATCAGTTATGTGGAAGCAATGGAAATGTCACACTTTGGCGCCAAAGTCATTCATCCACTGACTGTTCAGCCGTTAATGGACAATGATATTCCCTGCATCATCAAAAATACTTTTGATCCTGCCGCAGCGGGAACAGTGATCACGAACGAACCTTCCGACCGCTGCCTGGCAAAAGGGGTTACCTCCATCGATAATGTCGCATTGATCACCCTGCAGGGAAGCGGCATGATCGGTATTGAAGGAACGGCTTCACGTATGTTTGCCGCCCTGGCACGAAACAAGATCAATGTCATCCTGATCTCCCAGGCCTCTTCGGAGCATTCCATTTGTGCGGCTATCAAACCGGAATTTGCGGAACTGGCCAGAGAATGCCTGGAAGAGGAATTTGCCGCGGAAATCGGCAGTAAATTCATTGACCGTGTCAAAATTGAAAAAGACCTTTCCATTATTGCGATTGTCGGAGAACAGATGCAGCATACGCCGGGAATTTCCGGAAAACTCTTTGAGGCTCTGGCTGAGAAAAATGTCAATGTGGTTGCCATTGCCCAGGGATCATCGGAACTCAATATTTCCGTGGTCATTCGCAAAACCGATGAAAAAATGGCCCTCAACGCAGTTCACGAATCCTTCTTTGCCCTGGAATCGAAACTCTACCTGTTCATTGCCGGTGTGGGACTGATCAGCTCCGAACTACTCAAACAGATCAAAGAAAATTACAGCCGCTTGCTGAACAATAAAAAACTTAACCTAATTGTCTCCGGCCTGGCCAACAGCCGGAAAATGCTTCTGTCCGCAGACGGTATCAATCTGGACAATTTCCGGAAGGAATTGGAAATAAGTGATACCAAGTCCGCTCCTTCTGAATTTCTAAAATTCATTCAAAAGGAAAAACTGACCCATTGCGTATTTGTGGACTGCACTGCCAGCGACTATATCAGCCGCAGCTACGGGGATTTTCTGAAAGCCGGTGTTTCCGTAGTGGCCGCCAATAAACAGGCCAATACGCGAAAATATTCCGAATACAAAAATTTGCAGGAACTGTCCCGCAAAAATAATGTGCAATATCTTTATGAAACCAATGCCGGTGCCGGATTGCCGATTATCAGTACAATTCAGGATCTGCTGGATTCCGGCGACAGAATACAAAAAATCGAAGCTATTCTGTCCGGTACGATCAGTTATATATTCAATAATTTCACTGCGGATAAGAAATTCAGCGAAATCGTTAAAACCGCCATGGAAAAAGGCTATACGGAACCGGACCCGCGGGATGATCTCAATGGGATGGACTTCGCCCGTAAATTATTATTGCTGAGCCGTGAGATAGGCCAGCCCCTGGAAATGGAAGACATCGCTGTTGAACAGATCCTGCCGAAAGAATGTATGCAGGCGGATTCCCTTGATGATTTTTTTGACAAACTCAAAACCTATGACCAACACTTCAGTGAAAAACAGCAAAAGGCCCGGTCTGAGAATAAAAAACTATCCTGGATCGCCAAATATGAAAATGGTAAAGCATCAATCGAGATAAAAGCCCTTGACAATTCCCATCCCTTTTATTCACTGCAGGGTAGTGACAATATCATTGCCATTACCACTGGCCGTTACCCAATTCCGTTGGTGATCAAGGGTGCCGGCGCCGGCGCGGAAGTGACTGCTGCCGGTGTTTTTGCCGATATTTTTAAAATTGCCAACACTGTAATTATGAAGCGGGTATACTAATGACTAAATCAATCAAAGTTTTTGCGCCAGCCTCAGTGGGCAATTCGAAATGCGGCTATGATGTGCTCGGGTTCGCCATCAATGAGCCCGGTGATATTGTGGAATTGACACTAACTGATAAACCGGAAGTCAATATTCAGGTGCGTGGTAATGAGATGATTCCCACCGATCCAGTGAAAAATACCTGCGGTGTGGCTGCGCTGAAATTTCTGGAACGCTTTGCACCCGGCACTGGCGTCAATATTATTCTGGACAAACAAATGCCCATCGGCAGTGGACTAGGCTCCAGTGCCGCCGGTGCTGCCGCCACGCTGTTCGGGCTTAATCAATTATTTGATAATATTTGCGATGACGAGGAGTTGCTGGAATTCGGATTGGCCGCGGAAAAAGCCGCCTGTGGTGCCGGACATGCTGACAATATCGCGCCGTCACTCTTTGGCGGATTCATATTGATCAATAGCTATATACCACTGAAAATTAAAAAGATATCAGCGCCGGAAAATCTCTATTGCACCGTGGTTCATCCCGATGTGGAAATCAAGACAGCCGACGCGCGCAATCTTTTGCCAAAGGAAGTATCGCTCGCTACAGCCGTATTACAAATGGGATATCTTGGTGGATTTTTGGCTGCCCTTTATACGGCTGATTTTGAGATGATGAAAAATTCGCTGCGGGATTTGCTGGCAGAACCCTATCGCTGCCGGTTGATCCCGCATTTTGATGATGCCATGGAAATCATTGAAAATGCCAATGGCCTGGGCGGCGGCATTTCAGGCTCCGGTCCCAGTATTTTCGCCCTGTCCAATGATCCCGCAATCGCTGACCTAATTGGCGACCATTGGCAAAAATTATATGCTTCAATAGGCTGCCAGGTTTATGTTTCCCAAATCAATGACCAGGGCCCAAAAATTATCAATGGAGAGGATATCCAATGAAATATTACAGCACCAATAATAAAAATGTAACCGTCAGTCTCAAAGAAGCGGTTTTAACCGGAATGCCAAAGGACAAGGGACTTTTTATGCCTATGGAGTTGAAAAAACTGGATGACAATCTTATTCAGAAGATGTCGTCCATGTCTTTTCAGGATATTTCCAAAAAAGTGTGCAAAAATATTATTGATGATATTGATGAAACTGTTCTGGACAGGATCATTGACGAGGCGATTAACTTTGACGCGCCGCTGATAAAAATCAATGACAAGATCAGCACCCTGGAACTCTTTCACGGGCCGACCCTGGCGTTCAAGGATTTTGGAGCCCGCTTCATGTCGCGGCTGATGTCCTATTTTGTCAAAGATTCGCACCGTAAATTAAATATCGTTGTCGCCACCTCCGGTGATACCGGCAGCGCTGTGGCCAATGGATTTCTGGGAGTGGACAATATCAATGTGCTGGTGCTCTATCCTTCCGGTAAAGTCAGCAAAATACAGGAAAAACAGATCGCCACCCTTGGCGAAAACATTACCGCCCTGGAAGTGGACGGCACTTTTGATGATTGCCAGAAAATGGTGAAAGCCGCGTTGATCGATGATGATATTCTTGATAATCTGAAGATCACTTCAGCCAATTCTATTAATATTTCCCGACTGATTCCACAAATTTTTTACTTTTTCCAAATGGTTGCGCAACTGGATTATCAGCCGTCAGATAAAATTGCGGTATGTGTTCCCAGCGGAAATTTTGGTAACCTCACCGCGGGATTGATGGGCAAGCAGATGGGACTGCCAATTTCCCAATTTATCGCCGCCACTAATATCAATGATGTGGTACCGGAATACCTGGCCTCTTCCATCTTTTCACCGCGGCCCTCAAAAACAACCATTTCCAATGCCATGGATGTGGGAGATCCCAGCAATTTCATGCGTATTCTCGATATTTATGACAATGATTACAATATGATTACACAGGAAATCAAAGGATTTTCTTATACTGATGATGAGACCCGTCAAAAAATGCGTCAGGTTTACGAGGATTTTGGCTATATCTGCGATCCTCATGGCGCCGTGGGTTATCTAGGCCTGGAAACTTTCCTGGAGCAACATCCGGAATTTAACAAAGGTGTTTTCTGTGAGACCGCCCATCCGGCAAAGTTTAAGGATACCGTTGTTGATGCCATTGATCAGAAGGTCAAACTTCCCGAACGACTGACAAAATTTATGGCGCGGGATAATGTCTCAGTGAAAATATCAACGGATTTTCAGGAATTGAAAGAGCTGATGTTGAGTGGTGGGCAGTATCGGTAGGTTATTATTTATCAAGAAAAAGTATAAAAACTCAAGTAATATTTGTTGAACTCCTTCAGAGTTCTTTTTCTGTATGGTTTGGCATCCATGGGTTAACACCCATGATTATTTTTGTTTAATCCCTTCGGGATTTTATTATCACTTTTATTCAGATTAGCACCACAATTCATTGTGGTGGATAAAACAAAAAACTTAAACATTAGTAGGCTTCAGCCTACTTCCAAAATATTGGACGGCGGCAATTATTTTAGAAAAATTTTCACTGGATAAATTCAAATAAATTCTTCTAGTTTAAACCATGAAGAGTCATGAACCAATCATACACAAGGCAAAATTCCGGTTTTTTGCAGAACTGAATGATTTTCTGTCCAAAGAATTCCAGGATAAAAAGTTTACCTATCAGTTTCGGGGCCGGCCATCGATCAAAGATACTATACAGGCGATCGGGGTTCCCCATCCTGAAATCGACTTGATTTTGGTAGATGGACATTCTGTTGACTTTGATTTTATCCTAAGAGGTGGCGAAGATGTAACTGTCTATCCGGAATATGATAATTCCCAAAAACCCGGTATCATTCATCTGCGGCCTAAACTTCCGCCAGAGAAAAAATTCATTGTTGATGTTAATCTCGGCAAACTAGTGCCGAAATTGCGCCTGCTCGGTTTTGACACCCTGTTTGAAGAGGATGACCATAAAATTGTCGACATTTCCAACCAGGATAATCGCATCATATTAACCAGGGATATCGGTATATTAAAATACAATGCCGTCAAATTCGGATATTGGGTCAGAAATACTCAACCTTTTGCACAAGTTGCTGAAGTTGTCCAAAAATTTAATCTCAGTACAGCGATCAAAGCTTTTACCCGGTGTACGGTTTGTAATGGTATTCTGGTGCCGGCAGACAAAGACCAGATTGCCGACAAAATTCCACTGCAAACCTATCAGTTGTATGACGCGTTTACCCAATGTCAGCAATGCGGAAAAATATTTTGGCAGGGCAGCCATGTGGATAAAATCAAAGAGTGGATTAAGGAACTAAAATGAAAAGGGCATATGAAACCATATACCTTTTTCTAAATTATTCCAGAATGCACAGAAACGAATTAATCTGGCATTTCTTTTTTT
>CAZCHS010000005.1:85078-87014 GCA_964498725.1 uncultured bacterium
GTGCTCTTTTTCTGGCCCATGGATTTTACTTTTGTGTGTCCCACCGAAATCATTGCCCACGATAAACGGCTTAAAGAATTCCAAAAACGTGATGTCGAAATAGTCGGCGTATCCGTGGATTCACAATACACCCATCACGCCTGGCGTAAAACCACGATTGAAGACGGCGGCATCGGTGAGGTGGGATTTCCAATGGTGTCGGACATCAAGCATGAAATAACCCGCGCTTACGATGTTGAACACCAAGATGGTGTTGCCCTCCGCGCATCTTTTCTGATTGATGCGGAAGGCATTGTTCAGCATCAGGTGGTCAACAACCTTTCCCTGGGAAGAAATATCGATGAAATGCTGCGTGTCATCGACGCGTTACAGTTTAGCGAAAAGCATGGTGAAGTTTGCCCGGCCAACTGGAAACAGGGGGATCAGGCTATGAAACCTTCTGCTGAAGGTGTGGCCAATTACCTGGCAGCCAATGCACTGAACTTATAATATTTTTTGTCATAGTAAAAAAATACCCGCTGCCATTTCTGGCAGCGGGATTTTTAATTACATCAGTTTGATCAAAAAATTGTTTTAACCGGTCCGTGTACATAAAAATTTTTGAATTTGGAACGATCTATATTTTTTTCAACATGTATTTTTATAGTTTTTATTTAAGCAGTTTAATATCGCTAAATTCTTTTGGAATAGCAGCCAGTGTATCCCATTCCGTATCTTCCAAAAGATCAATAGATTTACAAAGATAATTTTCTTCACTGCCCCTGATCGTAAAATAAATAGATTCCTGGTCTTCAGAAAATTGAGCGTTACTTGTATAGTAAGAATGAATAACCTTTACAGTTTCATTCTGTACATAATTGTAATAGTAAATTCCGGTGGTGGAATTGTCACAAAAGCCATAATTATTCATTTGTATTGGTATAGGTCCGTATCCGGATATGGATACAACAGTGGTTGTTTCTGTTTGCAGGTTATATATTTTTCGTTCTGAACGGTTGGAATAAATAATATATTTGCCATCCCGGGTCAGCGCGATAAAAGAGGCATCACTATCATCTTCATCACCCAATCGTTTGTACTGCTCGGTTTCGAAGTCATATTGGAATAAAATTTCATAATCCCAGTGAATATTACCGCTGACACCATAAGCTTCAATAACTCCATAGGCGTAACGACCATCAGGTGAAATAGCAATTGCTCTATCAATTTGGCCGGTTTCCGTATCATCCCCTTTTTCCGGCTGATTAAGCACGAAACTTTCAGGTGAGGCGGCTACCTGGTGCTCCTTTGTCTCTGGGTTATAGCGAATTAAAAAAGGCCTGTATTCATCCCCATAGCTTTTATCATTCGTGGCTGTCATATACAATACCATGCCATTATCGCTAACACGAACCGATTGACTAAGGAAGTAGGGGTAATCACTATCCTCACTAGGCTGTACCAGCGGAAGATAGTCCTGGCTTTTATCAGAAATATTTACTGCTACGCCTCGGGTACTGCGGTCATCATTGAAGTCACTATGCAATCCCATAGCGAGAATACTACTATTATTCGCACTGTTGGTTAAAAAATTATTGCGATAAGGATAGATATTTAAAAAACTTGAGTAATTGCATTCATTATTAGCAATACTGAGTTGCGCAATTTGTTTGTTTTCGCCTAACAATTGTTCCTCTCCGGGTTCATAAAAAGCTAAAAATTGTACTGATTTGTCTTTATCGTTTTCAGATTTTGTAGAGGATTTGTCACAATGAACCAGCAATACAAGGACGGTAATTAAAATAATACTTAATCTCTTCATCAAATTCTCCTTTAAACTTAAAGTTTGGTAAAGTTATTTAAGTTGCTTAAAAAATAACAGGTAAAAATAAATTATTTTAGCCTGGATTATTCATAAAAATATGAACAATGCCCGCTTCGCGCCGATACGTTTCCT
>CAZCHS010000006.1:0-85026 GCA_964498725.1 uncultured bacterium
CCACCACGTCCGGTCCAGTTGGTATGAAAAAACTCACCGCGGGGTTTGTCGATACGCTCATAGGTATGGGCGCCGAAATAATCCCGCTGGGCCTGTAACATATTCGCCGGCAGGGTTTCTGTTCTGTAGCCGTCATAATAGGCCAGGGCCGATGAAAATGCCGGTACAGCGATACCATTTTGCATAGCCACCGCAACCACTTCCCGCCAGGCATTCTGTGTTTTATGAATCAGATTCTTAAAATAATCATCCAGCAATAGATTCTGGAGATCAGGATTTTTAGTGAATGCTTCTTTGATATTACCCAGAAATTGCGCGCGAATGATACAGCCACCACGCCACATCAGAGCTATATCACCATAATTCAAGTCCCAATCGTATTCTTCAGCAGCGGTTTTCATCAACTGATAGCCCTGTGCATAGGAGCAGATTTTAGACGCAAAAAGTCCCTGGCGAATCTTTTCCAGGAATACCTTTTTGTTGCCGGTAAATTTCACTTCCGGGCCTTTCAGTTCTTTAGAAGCTGCCACCCGTTCTTCTTTGATGGCTGACATGGCGCGGGCAAAAACCGCTTCGGCAATCGTGGATGTTGGCGTACCCAATTCCAGGGCCTGTTCACTGGTCCAGCGGCCGGTTCCCTTTTGGCCGGCAGCATCAAGAATAATATCCAGAATGTAATCACCGGTATCATCATCCTTTTTACGTAAAATATCTTTGGTAATTTCGATCAGGTAACTGTCCAACTCGCCGGTGTTCCATTCTTCAAACACATTCGCCATTTCATCATTGGACATACCCAGCAGATGCTTCATAATTGCGTAAGCTTCAGAGATCATCTGCATATCGCCGTATTCGATGCCATTGTGGACCATTTTTACAAAATGTCCGGCGCCGTCTTTGCCAACCCATTCACAGCACGGCACATTGTCTTCCACTTTTGCGGAAATGGACTGAAAAATCTCTTTCACTTCCGGCCACGCTTTTGGTGATCCCCCCGGCATGATGGAAGGGCCTTTTAACGCGCCTTCTTCGCCACCGGAAACGCCGGTGCCGATGTACAGCAATCCCTTATCTTCCACATATTTTGTGCGGCGGATGGTGTCGGGAAAATAGGAATTTCCACCGTCAATAATGATATCTCCTTTGTCCAGATGGGGAATGATCTTGTCGATAAAAATGTCCACCGGTTTGCCCGCTTTTACCAGCATCATCACTTTGCGGGGTTTTTCCAGGCTTTCTACCAACTCTTCGATGCTGTAGCAGCCCTTGATATTTTTGTCTTTACCACGTCCGTTGACGAAGCGGTCCACTTTTTCCGTGGTTCGGTTAAATACGGCTACTGAAAAGCCTTTGCTTTCCATGTTGAGGACGAGGTTTTCACCCATGACTGCCAGGCCGATGAGCCCGATGTTGTACTTTTTGTCCATTTATTTTCTCCTTCTAAATTTATTTTTGCCGCGGATAAACGCGGTTATCAGAAACCTTGCGAATGGTCAAACGACCTTCGCAATGGTTGTACTCACAATTATTCACACTTTAAATAAATTTACAGGCCACAGATTTCTTAGATATACACAGTTTTTTATTTTGAAAATACTCTGCGTTGTCTCTGTGAACACTGCGCCCTCTGCATTAAAAATCACACCCCCGAAAAAGCCGAGAACCCACCATCCACCGGAACAACTATACCGGTCACGTATTCTGCCGCTTCAGACAGCAGCCACCGGACTGTCCCAACCAACTGTTCCGGGTTGCCGAAATTTCCCATTGGAATATGGTTCATTATTGCCTGGCCACGTGGAGTCAGGTTCTTTTTTTCTTTATCAATCAACAAAAACTCATTCTGCTTCGTCAGGAAAAATCCCGGCGCAATGGCATTGACACGGATCTTTGGTGAATATTCCTGTGCCATGTGGACTGCCAGCCATTGGGTGAAATTGGACACCCCGGCCTTGGCAGCAGAATAGGCCGGAATTCGCGTCAAGGGCGTATAAGCATTCATGGAGGAAATATTCAATATCTGTCCCTCTCCCCGCTCGGCAAAATGTTTTGATACGATTTGCGAGGGAATTATTGTTCCCATAATATTAAGGTCAAAGACATGTTTCATGCCTTTCTCCGTCAATTCGTAAAAGGCTTTTTCCGCTGATGTTGTGGCATCAGGATGATTGCCGCCGGCCGCATTGATCAAGACATCAATTTGACCGAATTTGTCAATGGCTTTGGCAACTGAATCTTCTATTGAATCCTTATCCAGCACATCGGTTTTTATAGCGAAAATATTTTTCTCATCACCATTCAGGCGCTCCATCAGTTCCCTGGCTTTAGGGCAATTTCTGTCAAACAGCACTACTTTTGCGCCGGCTGCGATCAGGCCCTTGGCAATTGCCGATCCCAATACACCAGTGCCGCCGGTGATGCAAATGACTTTATCGTTTAAATCAAACAGGTTATTCAATGATATATCTCCTTTTTGGTTGCGAATTGTAAATCCGCGTTCCTTATTATTTAACATGTAAGGGATCGCGGAATTGTATTCCGCATTATTCTTATTAATATCCAAATAGTCTTGGCAATGCCAGTGTGATCCATGGAAAATAGGTCACCAGCAGCAGCACAATAAACATGGCGATGTAGAGCGGCAGCAAGGGTTTCACCATTTTTCCAATTGAAGTTTTCCCGATGCCGCAACCAAGAAACAGCACACTGCCCACTGGCGGCGTCGTCAGACCAATACAGAGATTCATGACCATAATGATCCCAAAATGCAGCGGTGTAATACCAAGTTCCGTCACCACCGGCAGAAATATCGGCGTAAAGATCAACACCGCCGGCGTCATATCCATAAAAGTGCCTACCACCAACAAAATTAAATTGATGATCAACAGAATAATAATTTTACTATCGGTCAATGCCACCAAAGCGGCGCTGATACTTTGGGGAATATTTTCATAGGACAAAATCCAGGACATGGCGCTTGAAGTCCCGATCAAAAGCATTACAATTGCGGTGGTTTCTACAGACCTGATGAGAATTTCCGGCATCTGGGTCAATCTTACTTCCCGATAAACAAATACCGATAAAATAAAGGAATAGAGCACGGCAATGGCGCTGGCTTCCGTGGCTGTAAATATCCCGGAAATAATCCCACCAATCACAATCACGATCAACATCAGGCTGGGAATTGCCGCTAAAAACCTTTTCAGGCTGGTCCACATATCTTCCCGCTGACTGGTAGGATATTTATTGATTATAGAAATGATAGCCGCCACGATCATCAAACCAAGTCCCATTAAAATTCCCGGTAAATACCCGGCAATAAAAAGAGCGGCAATGGAAACACCTCCGCTGGCAAGGGAATAAACGATCAGCACATTACTGGGCGGTATCAGCAAACCGGTTGTCGATGCAGTCACTGTAATGGCGGTATTAAAATTCTTATCATAGCCTTCTTTGTTCATTATCGGAATCATAAATCCGCCAATGGCCGAAGTGGCCGCTGCCGCTGATCCTGAAATCGCGCCAAAAAACATACAGGCCACAATATTCACAATGGCCAACCCACCGGGCAACATTCCCACCAAAACCTTGGCAAAATCGATCAGTCGCCGGGCAATGCCACCCCGTCCCATCAGTTGCCCTGACAAAATAAAAAAAGGAATGGCCAGTAGTGCGAAACTGTCAATACCCGACGCCATACGCTGGGCCACCGTAACAATCGCCGGTTCAAAGGGAATAGTCACCAGCATGGTCAAAAAAGTTGATATGCCGATACTCACCGCGATTGGTACACTCAAAGCCAGTAAGATCACAAAGGAAACAATTAAGACAAGTACTGATAATTCCATCTCAGGTTTCCTCTGCTTTTAACGCGGTGACAATAAAATCCAGAGAGTAGAAGATCATCAGCAATCCGGACATGGGTATGACAAAATAGACATACCCTATTTTAATGCCAATAGAGGCAGATATCTGGTTTAATTGAAAGGTCATCGCCATCAATTTAAATCCACCGATGACCATCACGATCAGGGCAAACAGCGCCACCAATGTATAGATGATCACTTCGACAATTTGCCTCCTGGTCCCTTTCAACTTGTAGGTCAGAATATCGATACCCAGATGCATGCGGGTGTGGAGTGTATAACTGGCGCCCAACACACCAATCCAGATTAACAGAAACCGCGCCAGTTCTTCCGTCCAGGAACTGGAATTCCGCAGCACTAAGCGGGTAAACACCTGCCAGGTGACATCCAGAACGATTAACGCCATCAGCAGGATTAAAAACCAACTGAGATATTTCGTCACATGATCCACAATCTTTCCCATACATCCCTCTCTATTCAATCTCATTTATTTTTTCAAGTAATTCGTAAATAGAAGTGCCTTTGTAAGCCAATTTTAACGCCTGCACAGCATCCTGAAAATTCTTTTTGTCCGGATAGATCACCTCCACACCGGCTTTTCGTACCATCTCCAAAGCATGGTCTGAAGACTCTTTCCACAGTTTGCGTTGATAGGGAACTGATTCATCGACTGCCTCCTGCAACCATTGTTGCTCTTGTGCAGTAAGATTGTCCCAGACTTTGGTACTGATCAGCAAAATGTCCGGTATCGCTGTGTGTTCATCCAAACTATAATATTTGCAGACTTCGTAATGTCGCGACAAGTAGAAACTGGGCGGATTATTTTCCGCGGCATCCACAACCCCTTGTTGTAATGCGGTATAGAGTTCACCCCACGGAATCGGTGTTGCGGAACCGCCAAGCGCCTGGACCATTTGAACAGCGGTTTTGCTTTTCATGACCCTGATTTTCAATCCTTCCAGATCATCCGGAGTGTTGACCGGACGGTCTTTGGTGTAAAAACTACGGGAGCCGGCATCGTAATAGCACATTCCTCGTAAAAAGTAATTTTGTCCGGATAGTAATAGTTTCTTCCCGATATTGCTGTTCAATACTCTCCATAAATGCGCTTCACTACGAAATACGTAAGGCAGGCTGAATACTTTCATTTCCGGCACAAAAGATTCCATGGGACTGGCGGAAACCTTAGTCATGCCGAGACTGCCGATCTGCAGCAGTTCAATCAGTTCCCGTTCATTCCCCAATTGGCCGCCGGGATAGATGTCCAGTTTCATTTTGCCACCGGATTTTTCCGCCAGTTTCATGCCCATAAATACCATGGCCTGATGCACGGAGTGGGACTGGTCGAGACTGTGGCCGAGTTTGATGACAGTGACCTGATTATCTTTTTCGCAGGAAAAAACCATTATCATAACCAATACCGCAATTTGTATTTTTAAATATTTCATTTATTCCCCTGTAAAATATAAAACCATCTACTCATCCCAACTTATATGCTTCTTTCACCAGATCATAAGTCAGCGCTTTAATAATTTTCAGGGCTTCCGGTTTGGAGATGATATGCCGGGCCACTTTTCCCGCCAGAAAATTCGCATCGATACGCCGTGCCAGGTCATGACGCGCCGGGATAGACGGAAACGCGCGGGTGTCATCATTAAATCCCACAGTATTATAAAAACCAGCAGTTTCTGTCACCCGCTCACGAAACCGGGTCATGCCTTCGATTGAATCGTTAAACCACCAGGCCGGGCCCAATTTCAGCGCCGGATAGTGTCCGGCCAGGGGCGCCAGTTCACGGCTATAGGTATCCTCATCCAGTGTAAATAATATTATCGAGAGATCAGGTTCATTACCAAATTTATTCAATAATTCCCGCATATTTCGAGTATATTCGGTTTGTACCGGAATATCACAGCCTTTATCCAAACCAAACTTATTAAAAACCATCTGATTGTGGTTGCGCAACACTCCGGGATGGATTTGCATGACCAGGCCGTCTTCCACTGACATTTCCGCCATTTTCATCAACATGTGGGCGGTGAAAAATTCCGCATCTCTTTGAGTATGCGTCCGGTCCATAGCCTTTTGAAAAATTCGCTCGGCGTCAATATCACGCAACAAATGAGTATACGGACTAACTACTCCCTGGTCAGTGGCTACCGTACCATTCTCTATAAAATATTGACGCCGCTGCCTGAGGGCTTCAATCAGGTCGGAATACTTTGTAATTTCTTTTCCTATAATTTCACCCAACTTCTGAATACTGCTCAGCCAATCCGGCCGGGCAATATCAGTCACGGAATCAGGCCGGAAACTGGGTATTACATTACCATTCCAGCCGGAATTACGAATATTCTGATGCGCCTGCAAATCATCCTCAGCCGCGTCAGTAGTAGAAATCAATTCTATATTAAAAGAATCAAATAAATTTCTGGGTAGAAATTCCGGTGAACTTAATTTTTCCTGAACCTCAGCGTATATTTTTGGGGCGTTTTCAGAATTCAATTCACAGGAAACATCAAAAACCTCATAAAGTTCATGCGCGAGCCAGACACCGGAGGGCGTTCCGGCAAAAAGATACCAATGATCAGCAAACCGCTGCCAGATTTTTTCGGGATCAGATTCCACCGGTGAATCGTCAACCGTCGGCACCCCCATAGCCTTCATTGATACGCCCTGTGAATAGAGCATGCGAAACAGATAATGGTCGGGAATCAGAAACAATTCCGCCGGATTGGGAAAAGGCCGGTTTTCCGAAAACAATGTCGGGTCCACATGACCGTGAGGACTGATAATCGGCATATCCTTGACCGATTCATACAATTCACGGGCAATTTTTCTGACGCCCGGATCAGGATCAAAAAATCTATCAGGATTTAATTTTGGCATTGGATCACTCCTTTTTAATGCAGGTTTGACCAATATTTAGTGTTACCGGCATGACAATTTTCTTTTCCTCAATGGGTGATTTTTCTTCAATTTGATCAATGATCAGTTCAACCGCCTTGCGGCCAATATCAACAGCCGGCATGTGAATTCCCGTGATTGAGGGATTTAAAAATTGGTTATAGTCCGCGTCACCAAAACAGACAAGATCAATATCTTTCGGGATTGAGAGATTTAATTCCCGGGCAGCCTGCAAAACACCCAGGGCAACAGGAAACGTAACTGCAAACAGAAGTTCCGGCAAATTGCTGGTCTGGTGTAACTGCATAAATCCATTGTAGCCATCTTTCACGGAAAAACCGCCGCAAACAATATAATCGGGATCAACAGTCAACTGATGGGCTTCCAGGGCTTTTGTAAAGCCTTTGCAACGGGCCGCACCGATATTTGTATTCTTATATCCACCAATGTGCCCCAGTTTGGTGTATCCCTGCTTAATTGCATGTTCCGTGATCTTAAATGCGCCGGCCTCATCATCTGACATAATGCAGTTAAATCCCAATCCGTTGATAACACGGTCAAAAAATATCAGTGGAATGCCCCGCTTTTTAATTTCCCGGAAAATAGCAGTATCCTTAGTATCTTCCGTCACTGAAATCAACAAACCATCCACCCGCATGGCCAGTAAATTACGAATATGTGTCACTTCTTCGGCAGCGCATTCCTGCGACGCAGTCATGATGATTTCATAATTTTTCTGCTGGGCGGCAGCGTAAATGCTTTCGATGGCTTCCGAAAAAAAATGATGATTAATTTTAGGGATTACCAGGCCGATGGTTCTGGTTTTTTTCGCGGAAAGATTTCTGGCCAGAATATTGGGTGTATATCCCATTTCATTGACCATCTCGCTGACTTTCTTCTTAGTCTCTGTGGAAATATCAGAGTGATCACGCAATGCTTTGGAGATAGTTACTTTTGATACCCCTAATTTTTCTGCAATATCGGCTAATGTAATTTGTTTTTTTGATTTCAACCTTATTCCCCTTTTCTTAACCGTTTACTTTATCGGTTAAGTAAGTTTATAAAATTACCGAAAGAGATGCAATATTTTTTTTGAATTTTTAGAGTGATGATATGTAGTTTGTTGGTTATACCTAATTACTTTGTAAATTTTGAGATGAACCCTTGCAGATTTTTAGATTATAAAAATAATGGCGTCACATGCTTTTTAAATAAATTTTCCGTTACATTTTTGCCAATGACTTCTTCATTGATTTTTAGTGCATTCAGGTACTTCTCTCCCATTTTTGCAGCCACTTTGTAGGAGATATGCAATAATTGGCGAACATTTTTATCATATTTAGGATTGGTTTGGTCATGACGCAAGGCTTCAGCAAATTCACGACTAGGCCACTTGTCAACTTCTTCAGGTGTTGGCAAAGCATCAAAATCGATGTCGATTACAGAAGCATAAGGCTTACAAAGGGCTTGCTTTTGAGCGAAACCTTTACGGTAGATTTCTTTAGCGATTTCCAGCCCTTCACCACCAGCTTCGGCCAGGCCGGTCAATTCTTCCAGCCAACTGGTACCTGCCGTTTTCAAATGAACGCCCATATCAAATTTACGAATGGCTTCCCTGATTTTGGGATAGATAGCAAACTTATCACTGCCGGAGTGGACACTGAGTTTGAGATTCTCAGGCAAACCAAATTCTCTGATGGCATATTTGATAATGGCAAGATCCCTTTCAAATTCTTTGGCGAATTGGGACGTATCGCCTACGTATTCCACACCTTTATAAAAATCACCGGAAAATTTCGGCGCAAGGGTATCAATCTGAAGTCCACGACCGGCTATCATTTCCAATATGAAAAATAATTCCACCGGTGTTTGCGGCGAGTCTGTTTCATCCATGGAGACTTCGATTACCACATCATCCTGGCGTTTTGCTTTAATATAAGCGTAGATTTTAACTGCTTCATTCACAGCGGGAAGATATTTTCTTGTAATATTTATGATATTTTCTTCAGTAACAGTTAATTTTTCGTCAATGCCGGGAATTTCCAAAATACCGGTATATTGACGGCAATGATCAACATGATCCAGCACTTTTTTGTCATCAATTTCCCCCCCAATGGCATCGGCCACATCCAGAGTAAAAAAATTACAATAATCAATAAATAACTCCACATTTTTCAGGCCGATATGATCAGCGTCCAGAAAATAAGGTTTATTCCACTCAGTTTCTTGAATAGCGGACTCCACAGCTGCTTTAGTCATTGCCGGTGTGCTGCCGATTATTACATGTTCCCGGTGGGATTTGTTCCAGACCGGTGAAATTTCGATGCCCAATTTCTGTGCTTTTTGCACCACTGCCAACTGCGCTTTTGCCTGATGGCCGAAGCGGTCGCCCATGCCTATTGAATATTTGGCTAATTTCATTTTTTCCTCTTTGTTCATATATTTTATGGATTACTTTATCGGTTAAGTAACCTAATTATTTTTATCTTAAAAATGCAACTTTTTTATAAAAATTAATTGCCCGAGGGTGCGAAATTGATTCCAAATATATTTTGGGAACCAGCAGAACCGGAATTAGGGTGTGAAATAAAAGCACAAAAAAAAGCCGGTACAACGACCGGCTTTTTTTTTACTAATCTATTTTGATAGTTATTACTGCAGTTCTTTTGCTTTCTGGCGGTATTCTTCGGCTTCTTCTTGTTTACCCTGGTTGTAGAGGGATTTCCAGAGAATGTCATAGCCAATGTATTTTCCCTGGGGTTCGCAAACTTCCAAATATTTTCTGATAAAATATTCTGATTTTTCATAATTTTTATTATTAAAGAAAGCTTCCGCGATTCTTACAATTACAGCTGCATCATCGGGATTATTATCCAGTACTTTTTCATATTCCTGAATCGCTTCTTCGTGACGCCCTACTTTTGATAAAATCTGGGCCAGCAAAAACCTTACATCAATATTGGAGGGATATTTTTCAATCAGTTCCTCTGCTGTTTTGATTGCTTCATCGTCGCGTTCGAGTTCTGCCAGATACTGAATATAGAGGGATTGTAATTCAATAAAGTCCGGATGTTCGTCCAGAATATCCCTGATCTTATCCAAAGTTTCTTCTTTGTTACCCGGCTTCCACAGGGCTCTTGTATAGTAATAAACCACGTCTTTGTCAAAAATACCATTATCAATAGCATCTTCAGCATATTTGATAACATTGGTGGTATCCTCGCTCAGGAAAAAGCATTTGATCATTCCATTATAGGTGGCTTTATCTTTTTTGATTTGCAGCGCTTTGATAAATTTTTCACCGGCTAATGTGAATAAAGAGTCTCTCTCATCATCAAAAATCGCTTCGATGGCATCATTAAAATCTTCAACCGCTTCTGTATGCACCTGGGCCCATACCCTGGTTTTTTCCTGGTCTACTTTTTCTTTATAATTTTCCGGGTCCAGTTCTTTTGCTTTATCCAGTTCTTTCAGTGCTTTTTCCCAGTCACCCTGAGGCAGGTAAATATGGGTGGCTAATAAAAATGGAACTTCTGCATTATTGGGTTCTTTTTCTTTAGCAATTTCCAGCTGTTCCTTTGCCTTTTCAACATTGTCTTGCTGAAGGTAAACTTTTGCTGATGTAACTTCAGGACTCTGGCAAGAAGTAACCATTAAAGTTAGTACAACAAAAACAACTAAAATTCCCGTTATTCTCAAATTTTTCATTTTTGTCTCCTTATGAATTAACATTAATTTGACGTAATATATTAAAAATCTTCAGTCATTACAAGTGAATATCTTTGAAATATAATCAAGAGGTTTATCATTTCAAATCACTAAAATCATAGGGATATTGATAAATTCTGTCTTCAGTAATAATCCCTGAAATCAGATGACCCGGTGTAATATCAAAGGCCGGGGTAATTCCCCTGGTTTTATCCGGCGCCAGCTGATAGCCCTGAATATATTTGACTTCCAGTTCCGAGCGGTATTCAATGGGAATGTTTTCCCCGCTTTTTATGCTTTTGTCAATAGTTGAATTTGGCGCGGCAATATAAAAGGGGATCTTATGATATTTCGCCAGCACGCCCAGCGAATAGGTCCCGATCTTATTGGCAGCATCGCCATTGGCGGCAATTCGATCTGCGCCCACAATAACCATATCGACTTTTTTCCGTTGCATCAGAAAACCGGCGGCACTATCGGTACAGATTTCATGATGTATATTTTCCTGTTCCAGTTCCCACGAAGTCAGACGCGCCCCCTGCAAAAGCGGGCGGGTTTCATCGACAATGACATTAATAGTTTTACCCATTTTGTGGGCGGTAATAATAACGCCCAGGGCAGTGCCTAATCCACCGGTGGCCAGTCCGCCGGCATTGCAATGGGTGAGAATACCGGCTTTTTCCGGCACTAAGGTATTGCCAAGAGCGCCGATTTTTTGGCAGCGATTGATATCATCGGTATGGATTTCACCGGCTTTTTCCCAGAGCAATTGCCAGATTTTTTCGATTGTCAACTCTTTATTCTTCTCAGCCACATTCCTCATCTGGGTCAGCGCCCAACTCAGGTTCATGGCAGTCGGCCGGGTGGCATTGAGAAAACCGGCTATTTCATTGAGTTGGCTAAAAAATTCCATTTTTGACCAATTATGGTAGTCTTTCAAACCGAGTGCTAATCCGTAAGCAGCAGCAATCCCAATTGCCGGTGCACCCCTGATGGATAGTCTCTTAATTGCTTCCGCCATTTCCAGGTGATCCTTAACAGTAATTTTTATATAGTCACCAGGCAACTTTGTCTGGTCGACAATTTTAACTTGTCCATCTTCGATGAATAAGGGTTTGATCATACATTTACCAATTTTGATAAAGCTTTTAAACGGTCATTCAGAATATCCTGGTTCATTGTATCCAGGGCGTCATAACTGAAACCTTCGACACACAAAGAGCCCATTATCGCTGCATGAACCAGGGCTTTTTTCATATTTTCAAAAGTAATTTCACCGGTTTGGGAAAGATAGCCCATAAATCCGCCGGCGAAACTGTCACCGGCGCCGGTAGGATCGATTGGCTCCCAGACCGGATAAGCCGGCACAAAAAAGAGCTCCGGATTTTTACTTTCATCATTCATACGGCTCAGATAAGCGCCATGTTCCCCTTTTTTGATAATGGCATATTTCAGCCCCCGTTGGTGAATTTTTTTGAGCCCTTTCAACAAATTAAGTTCACCGGTTAACAGAGTCAGTTCCGAATCATTGATCACCAACAGATCAATATGCCGAATCACTTCCGCCAGGTCTTCACGGGCGGTTTCAATCCAGAGGTTCATGGTGTCCAGCGCCACAAACTCAGGCTTGTCCAATTGGTTCAAAATATCCATCTGCAAGGAAGGTAAAATATTACCTAAAAAGACATAGGGCGTTTGTTTATATTTTTCGGGAATTATTGGTTTGAAATCGGCAAAAACATTCAAATCCGTATAAAGGGTATCCCGGATATTGATGTCATCGTGGTATTTACCGCCCCAGCGAAAGGTCTTGCCATCCACCAATTCCAGCCCAAGAGTATCAATTTTCCGTTCTGTAAACTTATCCAGCACAAATTGCGGAAAGTCTTTGCCTGCAATACCAACAATTCTGACCTGCGTATAAAGAGAAGAAGCGATGGCAAAATAGACAGCTGATCCGCCAATGGAATCATCGCGTTTACCAAAGGGTGTCTCCACATCATCCAGGGCCACCGACCCCACCACTAATACAGATTTGCTCATAAAAAATAATCCTTATCATTAATATTTTTAATATACAGGCAAAAGTACAAAATTCCTGATTTGTTTTCAATAATCTTTATTTATTAATAAATTTCAACCATGAAATACAATTTTTGCTATAACTGCGGAGAAAAAACGGAAAGCAAAAAAATCGCAGGAAAAAACCGTTCCTTTTGTAAAAATTGTAATCTTATCCTCTACAAAAATCCAATTCCTTCGGTCGCCATAGTTGCTTTTAATTCCCGAGAGGAAATTTTACTGACCAAACGTGGCATTGAACCCGGCAAAGGTTTGTGGTGTTTGCTCGGCGGTTTTGTTGAAACCGGCGAACTGGTTTCCCAGACAGTCAAACGGGAATTAAAAGAGGAAACCAACCTGGATTGCACCAACATCAAAATACTTGGGGCCGAATCCGTCATAAATGGTTATTGGGGTGATATTCTGGTCCTGGGCTTCTCTGTGAATCTCTTAGCCGGCGAATTGATTGCCGGTGATGATGCTGTTGAGGCGGGCTTCTTTCCCCTGGACAATCGTCCCGGAATTGTTTTTCCGATCCATGAAGATTTTATGAACCATTATCTGAAAAGTTTACTATAATATGCAAAAAAGAAAAAAAATATTGGTAGGAATCAGCGGTGGTGTCGATAGTTCAGCCGCCCTTTACCTGCTCAAAGAACAGGGCTATGATCCGGTGGGCATTACCCTGAAAGTAATCACGAATACAAAGGACAGTAAGTTTGAGGGCGAACTGGAAAGAACCCGAAAGCTCTGTCAAAAACTGAGTGTGAAACACATTGTCAGGCATGTTGAACAGGAATTTTATGATAAAATCATCATGGATTTTGTCAACACCTATCTGCAGGGCGAAACGCCCAACCCTTGTGTCGTCTGTAATAAACAAATTAAATGGAAATTTCTGCTCTCGGAAGCGGATAAATTAGGTATTAATTTCGTGGCAACCGGCCATTATGCCCGTATCATAGAAAAAAATGGCCAGTTCGAACTGCATAAAGGAATTGATGAAAAGAAAGACCAAAGTTATATGCTGTGGCAACTGGGACAGACAGAACTGTCGCGGACAAAGTTCCCATTGGGTGAATATACAAAAGATGAGATCAGGAAAATTGCCCGCGCTCATTCACTGGTACCGGATTCACTGGCAGAAAGCCAGGACATCTGTTTCATTCCTGAAAACGACTATCGTAAATACCTGAAAACCAACTTTTTTGATCGGCTGAAAATGATCGGCAAAGGGGATTTAGTCGAAACTGACGGTACTGTTGTCGGACAGCATGAAGGGTTTTACAACTTTACCATCGGTCAGCGAAAGGGATTTAAGATCGGCTTTGGGGAACGCCGCTATGTCAAACAACTGGATGCTGAAAACAACCGTATCGTGATCGCGAAAAATGACGACCTTTACAGCAAAGGCGCGGTAATTCAAAAAATCAATTTCCCTGTTGGCAATATTCAGAGACAGGTTTCCGGCACCATAAAGATCAGGTACAATCATAAAGGCGTACTATGCCGGGGGGAATTTACACACAAAGGATTACTAAAAATCACATTTGATCAGCCGCAGCGGGCGGTCACACCGGGCCAAACAGCAGTTCTTTATAATGAAGATAAAGTAATTTTAGGTGGTATAATAAAAGAAATCTTATAAAAGGTATTACTATGAAAAAAATCAGAATCAATACGCTATTACAAAAAAAAGAAAACAATGAAAAGATCACAGCCCTGACGGCTTATGATTATACCTTCGCTTATTTAATGGATGAAGCGGGTTTGGATATTTTACTGGTCGGCGATTCCCTGGGAAATGTTTGCAGCGGCCATGAAACCACTCTGCCGGTGACAATGGACCAGATGATCTACCACACCAAGTCAGTTAAACGCGGCGTTAAAAACAGCCTGCTGGTAGCGGACCTTCCCTTTTTGTCCTATCAGATATCAAAAGATGAAGCGATTTACAATGCCGGCCGTTTGGTCAAAGAAGGTGGCGCGGAAGCGGTAAAACTGGAAGGCAGTGAGTTTAATCTGCCAACCATTGAACACCTGACAAAAATTGGAATTCCTGTGATGGGGCACCTGGGGCTTACTCCCCAAAGTGTCAACCAATTCAGCGGGTTTGGTGTTCGCGGCCGTGAAAAGCAAGAAGCCGATCAAATTTACAGCGCTGCCAGAAGTTTGGAACAGGCCGGCGTTTTTGCCATTGTGCTGGAAAAAATACCGGCTCATCTGGCAGAAGTCATTACGGATGAATTAAGGATTCCAACAATTGGAATTGGCGCCGGTCCCAACTGCGACGGCCAAATCCTGGTTTCCTACGATATGCTGGGCCTTTTTGATAAATTCAAGCCTTCCTTTGTCAAACATTACCGCAATCTGGGCCAGGAAGTCCGGGACGCGGTGAAAGAATATTGCGATGAGGTAAAAGCCGGGAAATTTCCTTCCGGTCAAGAGAGTTATGAATGATCCATCAATGATAAAACCATTAAGCATTATACGGGAGGTCATGTGAAGGTTATTAAGACAATTGATCAACTGAGAAAAGAACTCAAACAATACCGGCCTGATACAACCATCGGATTTGTTCCGACCATGGGCTATTTCCACAAGGGGCACCTGTCATTAATGGACAAGGCCCGTGAAGAAGCCGGCATTGTGGTTGTCTCGATCTATGTGAATCCTACACAATTCGGCCCCAATGAAGATATGGAAGTCTATCCCCAGGATTTTAAGCGGGATGAAAAACTGGCTATTGACCATGGTGTCGATATTATTTTTTATCCCGATAATAATGAAATGTATCCGGAAGGCTACAAAACCTATGTCTATACCGAGGATTTATCCCGGAAACTATGCGGAAAAAGCCGCACCAATCACTTTCGCGGCGTCACCACTATTGTGGCCAAATTATTTAATATTGTCCAGCCGGATCTGGCGGTTTTTGGTCAAAAAGACCACCAGCAGGCAATTATTCTGCAACGTATGGTGGAAGACCTCAATTTTCCTGTAAAGATGATCGTCGCGCCAATCATAAGGGAAAAGGACGGACTGGCGCTAAGCAGCCGCAACAAATACCTCTCTCCCGAAGAACGCCGGCAGGCAACCGTGCTTTACAAAGCCTTACGAAAAGCAAAAAAACTTGTGGAATGCGGTGAAAAATCCGCGGCTGAAATCAAACGGCAGATTACTGAGAAGATTGAAACTTCCCCCCTGGCAAATATTGAATATGTTGAGATTGTTAATAATAAAGATTTAAACGCTGCTGAAACAATCAGTAAGGGAACTTTTGCAGCGGTAGCAGTGTTTTATGGACAGACGAGGTTGATTGACAATATTATATTGAAGTGATCAAACAGGCCTTAACTTGTGTTAGGTAAACCCTTACCAAATTATAACAGTTTTAGTCTGAATAATCTTCTTGACATATTGTTTAAAAACCATTAAAATGGTAGAGAATTTAATATATGGTGAGACTATGAAAACAAAATATTTTTTACTGACAATTTTAGTATTATTACCAATAATCCTTTTTGGGCAAATCAAAGAAGAAATGCCAATTCCCATCTCAGTTGAAAAAATGATCCAGATTCCGGTACAGAGGAATATAAGTATGGATTTCAAATGGTTTGACGCGGACAAATTTACAATGTCACACTCCTACTCAATGTCAGTGGGAAGTTTTGGTAAAACACCCTATTCCCAGGGCATGTATTTAAACCAAATGAATTATACGTTTTCTGACAAACTCAATCTGAAAGCCGTCGTCGGATTTACACATGATCCGTTACAATTAGGTAATACAAATTTGCCAGGAAATGGATTTGATCTGGATAATATGGTTTATGGCGCGGAAATCGCCTATAAACCTACTAAAAATTCACTGTTCAGGTTTTCTTTTGAAAGAACACCAATGCGTTATGGATACGGCTATAACTCCTACGGGTATTCGCCTTATGGTTACAATCGGCATTACACGACACCTTCACTGTTTAACAATCATAACTATATGGGTTTTTAAAAACGAATGGCCAGTAAAAAGACCAGGCAGAAACAAGAAAAATTAAATAGTAAAATTTATAAACTTCAAAAATGGCTACTCAACTTTGCAATTGTCTGTTTAGCCATTATTATTTTTAGTTTTATGTTATCATCTACCCGTCGCTTCAGTAGCAATCCTGAGAAAATAGACCTATCCAGACAAACTATTGTCAATGAGATGCCCAAATACGGCAATATTTGTATTGAGGTATTAAATGGCTGCGGAATTCCCGGTATGGCCGGAAAGTACACCGAATATTTACGACGCCGTGGCTTTGATGTTATCTATACCGGTAATGCTGATCAGATGAATTATCCGGAAACTTTTGTCTTTGCCAACGATACCAGTGATACCAAACTCACACCACTGCTGAATGCAATGAATTTTACCAAAAAGAGAATAGAATTTAACAGCGCGATGGACACACACATCAATTACCAAATAATTCTGGGAAAAGACTGTGACCACATACCGGTCTTCGAAACAATCAAAAATATGGAGAATACGTTTTAATTATATGACTACGAAACAAAAACTTACAGATGATCAGATCAGGGACCTAGCCCTGAAAGCCGCTCAACTGGCGGATGATAAAAAAGCCATTGATATCAAAATATTAGACCTTCGGGAAATGACCACTATGACCGATTTTTTCATTATTTGTACCGGTGAAGTGGACGAACACGTCAAAGCGATTGTGAAATCCATCGAACGCGGTCTGATAGAATCAGATAATTTTAAAGCATGGCATATCGAAGGCTATAACAATGCCAAATGGGTTGTTATGGATTATTTTGATTTTGTGGTGCATATTTTCAACCCCGATTCCAGGGATTATTATAAACTGGAAAAACTCTGGGGCGATGCGCCAATAATTGAAATTTAAACTTTTGTCTTGATCGATAAAATGAAGAAAGCCGGCTGATTCCAGTCGGTTTTTTTTTATTTACTTATGGAGAAACACTCCCAAAGGGTCGCAGACATTAAAAAGGTTGGTTCATGCTCTAGTAAAACACAAAAAAATGGAGTGATTTTCCACATGATTTTCAGGGGAAAATCATGGTGCACTATTCTTCCAAAACAATATTAAAAGTCACTCTATTCCTCATCACCTGAATTTTATCAATGACATAGTTCTTCACCGGCACATCAGCGTGGTGAATGCCATGAAAATCTGTGGGGAGTTGCTCTATTTCGTCAATGATATCCATGCCCTCAACAACTTTTCCAAAGACACAATACCCCCAGCCGAAAAAGGTTTTATCCTCAAAATCATAATTCGGGTTATCAGCAGTATTGATAAAAAATTCTGATGTAGCGGAATGAGGCTGTCGTTCTCTTGCCATGGCAATAGTCCCGCGCAAATTTTTCAATCCATTATCAGACTCATTGTGGAGAGGCAGTTTAACGTTTTTGGGTATCATGCCGGGTACATACTTGCCTCCATGGACACGCTTCCCTTTAATTACTCGGTGGAAAATAGTCCCAATATAAAAATGATCCCGGCAGTAACCGATAAAATTATCAACTGTACTGGGAGCTTTTTCCCGATCTAATTCTATAACAATTTTGCCAATCTCTTGCATTTAACCAACAGTCTCCTTTTCTAATCATGCATAATGTATACATATCAATAAATTTTTCAAATACAAAGAATTTATCGACCGGTTTTTGGGTCTACTTTAATACAAACTAAATTTCTAAAAAAATGTTACTGCCGGAAAAATTAAAGCTGCTGATATTCAGCAGCTTTATTTATAATAAAAAAGAAGGAGTAAAAAAAAGGCAGGGCTTAATAATCAATTTCCAATTACCCCGACGTGAATTAAAAATTGAAACCGCCCTGCGCTTAAGGAATAAGGTAAGGATTTCTTTAAACTCAACTTCATTTGAGGAGGAGTTTAAATCGTTTTGTTAAAAATCTTTATTTAACATACGTATAATAACCAAAATTCATGATTAATCCAACATATTTTTTTAATTATTTTAATAATTATTTCAATCAGGACAAAATTCCGGTGGCGCCTTTCACCTGACATACTCTTGCTGAAAGGGTTACGGCATTATTATGAATTTTGTCAAGCATATATTTTTTTAGATAACCATCAACACAGGCCGATAAAAAGGAATCGCCGGCACCAACTGTATCGATGACCTTAACAGCTAAGGATTTCCGTTTCGAAATATCATTTAAAGTTATGATTTCACTATTTTTATCACCATTGGTAATAATCAGCATTGCCAGGTCATATTGCTTCAGTAGTCCTTTGACAGACGGACCGTCCTTTAAATTAATTTTTAAAATATTTTCTAAAATATTTCTCTCATACTGATTTATCTTAAAAATATCACTCCTATTCAGCAATTGTTCAATTAAATCTTCAGAATAATAATTTTTTCGAATATTCAAATCACAAACCTTTAAACATTTTTCCGGCAGTTCACTCAGCACTCTAAAAATTGTTTGTTTTGAATCCTCTGACCGGCTTGACAGGGAACCGAAAGTGATGGCATCAAATTGATTAAGACTTTCCTTAATTTTTTCAGAATATAATATGTGATCGCAAGCCCGGTTTTCAACAATTTGGTAAGACGGGTTTCTATCACAGTCCAATTTTATATTTACTTCGCCGGTGCGATAGGAAGGGTGCTTTTGGATTAAGTCTGAATGAATTCCCCATTCATTCAGTTGCCGGATTAATTCGATGCCAGGTTCATCATCTCCTACCGCGCTGATAATATATGCCTCGTGGCCTAAATATTTTGACATAACAGCAAAATTAGCCGGGGCTCCCCCCAGACGTTTTCCATCGGGAAAATTATCCCATAACAGTTCACCAATAGCAGCTATTTTAAACATACATTTCCCCTCATTTGATTATTGTTTTTTTACTATTATAAACAATATCAGCCATTTCCCAAAACAAAAAAATCGGCTATGAAAAAATCACAGCCGATTTACATCATCTATTTTTTTATAATTTATTTTGTGGCTTTGACCATTAAGTCATTCATGCGGCTGATAAAATCAGTTGGGTTGTTAAGATTTCCGTCAATCAGCAAGGATGCTTCATAAAGTTGATTAACAACCTTCTCAATGGTTGGATCGGATTTGTCATTCTCATGAATTTTGGCAATATTTTTAATCAGATCATGTCCCGGATTGATTTCCATTATCTTGGGTTGCGACATGGCAGCGCCTTCTGGATTCATAGCCCGCATCATCCGTTCCACCTGGGGATCCATTCCATCTTTATCCACCACCAGTGTAGCCGGAGAATCCACCAGTCGTTTGGACGCCACGACATCTTTGACCTTGTCACCAAGGATTTTCTTGAAGACTTTAACCATGGATTTCATTTCTTTTTTATCCAGTTTTTCTTCAGATTCTTCACTTTCCTTGTCGGTATCAATTTCTGCTTTTTCAATGGATTCTAATTGTTTTCCGTCATATTCATTCAGATTTGGCAGAATGAATACATCGACAGGATCAACAAAATAAAGCACTTCAATATCATTTTTCCGAAAATATTCAAGGTTTGGATTGCGGGCGGCAATTTCCTTGCTTTCACCGGTAATGTAATAAATCTTTTCCTGATCCTCCTGCATATTTTCAACATATTCGTCAAAAGTAACTAACTTGCCCTCTTCTGTTTTGGTAGATTCATAACATAGCAGTTTTTTAATTTTATCCTGGTTCTGAAAGTCAGAATTCAAACCGGTTTTCAGCAAGGGCCCGAAATTTTTATAAAAGGTTTCATATTTTTCACGGTCGTCCTTGATCCAGTCGGTGAACATAGCCAGCAATTTTTTGGTTAGAATTGATTTGATTTTATTCATGACCGGGCTATACTGGGTCGTCTCACGGGAAACATTAAGCGGCAAGTCTTCTGTATCAACTACACCACGGACAAATCTCAGATATTCAGGCAGCAGGTCTTCGGAAGCATTATCTTCAATAAAAATACGGCTGTTATAAAGATGCAACCCTTTCTCATTAATATCCTGGAAAAGATGCATGGGCGCTTTTGCCGGCACAAAAAGAAGGGCTTTGAAATTTACAGTCCCTTCCATGCTCAAATGCAAATGATCCAGTGGTTTCTGAAAGTCATTGGAGACAAATTTGTAGAATTCTTCCAGCTCCTCTTCTTTCATGTCACTTTCTTTTTTGCGCCATAACGCTTCTACAGTATTTTCTTTTTCATCATTCACATAGATGGGAAAGTCCACAAAATTTGAATATTTTTTAATAATGGATTTAATCCGGTATTCTTCAGCAAATTCTTCGTGTTCATCTTTTAAACGAAAAGAAATTTTTGTGCCACGGGATTTTTTATCAATTTCTTCAATCGTATATTTTTCTTTGCCGTCACTGATCCAGCGATGCGCCGGTTCTCCGGGAATGGCTGACTTTGTTTCTACGATCACTTCGTCGGCAACCATGAAGACAGAATAAAATCCCACACCAAATTTTCCTATCATATCGCCACTGACCGTTTCCCCTTTGGCCTGAAGCTCTTTTATGTAATTCAGAGTTCCGGAGTTAGCCACTGTACCGATATTGGTTTTTAATTCGTCCCGGGTCATTCCGATACCGGAATCTTCAATAGAAAAGGTCTTCTTATCTTTATCAACATTGATTTTAATGGCAAACTCGGCATCCTTATCAATGATTTCTTTATCAGTTAATTCCAGAAATCTGGCTTTGTTTAATGCATCGGAAGCATTGGAAATCAATTCCCGCAGGAAAATTTCCGGATGCTTATAAAGTGAGTGGACAATCAGGTCCAGTAATTGATGTAATTCAGCTTTAAACTTATAATTCGATTTTCTGCCTTTTTGTTCTGTCATAGATGGTATCTCCTTTTATAATTTCATAAATTTTTTCAGGCATTTCCAAATGACCATAATCATGCCATTGAAACAAAACTGCCAATATGACATAAACACTGTTATTTTTTTAGAAAATCTCCAAATCAGGAAAAATGTTCCTATTATTTACAAAAATCTATTTCATAGAAGTGAAAAAATTGATATAATACTCATTGAATCGAACAATTGTTTTGAAATACTTATGAAATATAAAATCTGCAAACATAAAATAATTTTAATCACCCTATTGATTTTTCCTTCGATAATCTTTGGATGCTTACGTAGAATTCCTGAGGGCATCAGTCTCGCATCGGATTTTTACCGGGTAGAAAGCAACCAGGTTCAGTTTCTTCGTGATATGACTTTTATGCAGGATTCAACTCGTATTGTTGATCAGCAGATTTACCCGAAAGTCTATGACCTGATTGACAGCGCGGAACAATTTCTGGTTTTGGATATATTTTTATTTATTGAAACTTCCATTGATACGAATCCCGAGTGGATCCCAACAACCACCTTATTGACTAATAAACTGGTGCAAAAGAAAAAGAACAATCCGGACATGCCGATTTATTTCATTACCGATGAATTCAATATATTCTATTACAGTCATAAGAATAAACATCTGGAACAAATGAAAGAGGCCGGGATCGAAGTCATCATGACCAATATGGTCAAATTGCGTGATTCACACCAGCCCTATTCTCTTTTTTGGCGGTTAATTCCCCGTTGGTTTGGTAATCCAAACTATCAAGGCTGGCTCCCCAATCCCTTTACGGAACCCAAAGAAGATATCGCCATCCGGTCATATTTAAAACTACTAAATTTTAAAGCCAACCACAGAAAAATCATTCTATCGGAAAAAGAAGCCATCATCACATCAGCCAATCCTCATTCTGCCAGCAGTTTGCATTCCAATATCGGATTTCGAATGGAGGGAGAAATTCTTCAGGATATTCTGTTTTCGGAAAAAGCGATTGCAAAACTTTCAGGATCATCAATTGACATTGAATTTTCTCCTCAGCCAACAACCGGGCCGATAAAAATACAGTATATTACCGAGCAAAAAATACAAAAAAGCCTGTTATCAAATATTGAACAACTGGATGCGTCGGATTCACTGGATATCGGTGTTTTTTATATTTCCGACCGGAAAATAGTCAAGGCTTTGAAAAAAGCCCGTGAACGACAAGCCGGTATCAGAATTCTGCTGGATGCGAATAAAGACGCCTTTGGTAAAGAAAAAAACGGCATCCCCAACCGGCAGGTTGCCTGGGAACTGCACAAAGCGGGAATTCCGATTCGCTGGGCTAATACCCATGGCGAACAGTTTCACACAAAAATGGCCATTTTTACTGAACCCGACAGTGTGGTCATCATTGGCGGTTCTGCCAATTTTACAAAACGCAATCTGGGCAACAAAAACCTTGAAGCAAACATTGCCATCAAAGCCCCCCGCAGGGAATCCATTTCACAGGAAGTAAAACAATATTTTCACAGTCTCTGGCAGCATGAAAAATACTCACTGCCTTTTGAAGCATACAAGGAAACATCCACTTTAAAATACTGGCTATACCGTTACCAGGAATTCACAGGAGCGAGTACCTTTTAATGATAGACATAACAGAATTAATCTATTACGGAATTTTAATCATTACCGGAATTCTGGCCGGTATTATCAATACCCTGGCCGGTGGCGGAAGTTCACTGACTTTACCGATTCTAATTTTATGCGGACTCCCTTCACCGGTTGCCAATGCCACGAACCGCGTTGGCATTTTCTTTCATAATATTACGGCTACGGCAAAATTTAAAAAGCATGGTCAACTTCATGTCAAATCCATTCTCCACATTGCACTGGCTGCAGTTGCCGGTGCCATTATCGGGTCTTTCTTTGCAATAAATCTAAGTTCCGAGGCATTTGACATAATACTGGGGTTTTTGCTTTTATTTGTCCTCATTATGATTCTCAAACCCAAAAAGAAAAAAGACAAAGTCGATAAAGAGATCCCTAAATTTCTGGAAGTGCTGATTTTCTTTGGTATCGGGCTATATGGCGGATTTATTCAGGCCGGTGTTGGATTCCTGTTTTTAGGCGCATTAAATATTCTTTCACACAAAGATTTAATTAAATCAAATGCCATCAAAGTATTTATTATCGGTTTATATACCTTTTTTACTTTAGTTATTTTTGCAATTGCCGATAAGATAATATGGAGATATGGAATCATCCTGGCTGTCGGTAGCAGCATAGGAGCGTTTATTGGAGTAAACCTGGCAATAAAAAAAGGAGAAGTGATCGTGAAAATAATATTAACCATTGCTATCATTGCTTCTTTTTTAAAATTATTAGGAATATTGAATTTTTAACTAATGATAAATAAAATTGATACAGGATCGTATAAATATATGACTAAACGGGAAGAAAACGAATGCCATTAAAATTAGAAGAACTCATCAACGAAGTTAACAATTCAAATTTCGCTTCAATCAGAGGAATTATCACTGGTATTTTTGACATTATTAATAATTCCCGCAGTTCCGTCAATGATCTGGAAGCCATAATTAAGCTGGACCCGCCTTTAGCTTCCCGAGTGCTAAAAGTAGCCAATTCTGCTTTCTATGCCTCCCGGGTTGAGTTCAAAGATTTGAAAGAAGCCGTCTTGTGGATAGGCTTTGACGAAATCAGGAATATTGCTATCACCCAGCAATTATATAAAGTGTTTATGCGGAACAATTATAACTCCTTTTCCAGAAAAGACCTTTGGAAAAATTCCATTGCCACAGCCTTGCTCGCCAAAATGATTTTTCGCAGGGAATTCGGTGAAAAAGGTGAAAACCTTTATACCGCCGGACTGATCCATAATATCGGAATAATAATAATCGACCAGTTTCTCAATGATGAGTTTCATGATATACTGGAATATGCCGAAGAAAATGAAGCTGACCAATGGATTGCAGAAAATAAATTTCTAAACTATGACCACACCACTATTGCCTATGAATTGGGAAAGGCCTGGAATTTCCCTGAAGAACTCCGTGAAACTGTGAAACATCATCATAATCCCGGGGAAGCAGCGAAAGACTTTCAAAAAAATGCCGCCACAATTTTTATTGCTGATTATTATTGTAAAAAATGGGGACTGGGATATTGCGACATCAATAATCCGGATACGGAAATGATCAACTTATTACTGCAAAATAATAAGATAGAGCATGAATCTCTGGTATTGATGCGCGCCGACCTGATTGAGCAAATCGTCCATTTTGAAAATATCGGATTACTGTCCAATGGCAAATAATAATACTGAACAATATTTGCAGAAAATAAAGCACCTTGAGAATGAGTTAAAACTTGCTCAATTGGAGAAGGAAGAAACCGCCCGGAAGTTTTATGATCTCTACAATCAAATGGAAGATGAAGTCCGGCGCCGGGCATCACAAATCCGGGATCAGAATTTTAAATTGCAGGAAGAAGTCCGCAAACGAAATATAGCTGAAAAAAATTTAAAAAAAGCCCTTAAGGAGAAAGAATATCTTTTCCGCGAACTCCATCACCGGGTCAAAAATAATCTGCAGTTAATCTCAAGTATCATCAATTTACAAATCAAGGACACAAAAAACAGTGAGGTCAAAACACTCCTACTTGAAAGCCGGCAAAAACTAAAATCCATGGCATTGATCCATGATTTCGTCTATGACACCGGCACTTCGGATAAGATAAATCTCAGTGACTATCTGGATTTTTTATGCAGGGAGGTTTACCGGTCAGCGGTAAAACACTTTTCACAAATTCAATTGCAAAGAGAGATAGAAAAGGATATTGTTACCTCTGTCAAAACCGCTCTCCCCTGTGGGTTAATCATCAATGAATTGCTCACTAATTCCGCCAAACATGCTTTCCCCGGAGAAAAAAACGGCACCATTCACATTGCGTTGCAAGCCGGGGAAAATTCCTTACAATTATTAGTAACTGATGACGGCATTGGTATGACAAAAGAGGAATTTCAAAAACAGGATAAATGCCTGGGACTTAACCTGGTAAAACTTCTTGTGGAGAATCAATTAAAGGGAAAACTCAATTTTGATGGCAGTAATGGCACCTCTTTTCAATTTAAAATCCCAAATATTTTAGAAAATCATGATTGAAAAAAATGATATTTTAACGGCGCATGCCTTAATAAAAAATTATATTCATAAAACTCCGGTCCTGACCTGCCGTAGTTTGGATCATATTTTTGGTACAAAAATCTTTTTTAAATGTGAAAACTTTCAGAAAGTCGGGGCTTTTAAAATACGGGGCGCAACCAATGCGATATTTTCCCTATCCACACAGGAAATGAAACATGGTGTAGCCACGCATTCTTCCGGTAATCATGCCGCCGCCCTGACACTGGCTGCCAAATGGCGAAAAATACCGGCCCGTGTTGTTATGCCAAAAACCTCCCCAAAAGTAAAAGTAAACGCGGTCAAAAATTACGGCGCTGATATCACCTTTTGCGAACCTAATCAGCTGGCCCGGGAAACAGCACTGAATAAAATCGTTGAGGATACCGGCGCGAAATTCATTCATCCCTATAACAACGAAAAAATAATTACCGGCCAAAGCACGGCAGCACTGGAAATATTACAGGAATACAATGATCTGGACTTCCTGATCGCCCCGGTTGGCGGCGGCGGTCTTATCAGTGGCACCGCCCTGACCTGCCACCATTTCTTCCCGAAAACCAAAGTGGTCGGTGCGGAACCCAAAGGCGCCGATGATGCTTACCGGTCAATGCTGGAAAACCGTATTGTTCCTTCCGAGCATCCACAGACCATTGCCGACGGTTTATTAACATCCCTGGGCAGTCTGACTTTCCCCATTATCAAAGACAAAGTTGAGCGAATTTTCACTGCCAAAGAAGCCTTGATCATTCAGGCCATGCGGTATATTTGGGAAAGGATGAAAATTGTTATCGAGCCCAGTTCAGCCGTTCCTCTGGCGGTGATAATGGAAAATCAGAAGTATTTTCAGGATAAACGTGTTGGTATTATTATTTCCGGAGGTAATGTTGAATTAGGCAATTTGCCATTTGAGCCTTCCAAGTGAGTGTCTGGCCCACAGAAAGGCAATGGATACAGCAGTAAAATTACCAATAATGATCCCCAGCCAAATCCCGGGTAAACCCATTCCGAAATAAACACCCAAAAGATATGTCAACGGCACTTGCAGTATTATCGTACGCAGGATAGTTACCACCAGTGATTTTCCACCATAAGTCATGCTCCGGAACAATGAGGAACTCAACATGCCCAAAGGTATCGATGGATAAATGAATACCAAATAACGCAGGAATACCACTAATTCATCATGAATTTTTTCCGTGCCTTCGGAATATGTAAAAATGAGGGCCACTTTATCAGCCAGCAGAAAAATTATAATTCCGATTACAATTTCGATCAGCAAACCGATTTGTATGGAATAGTAAAAAGCGGTCTTTAACTTTTCTTTATTTCTGGCGCCATAGGCGGCCGCGCAAACCGTGGTCGCGCCATTGGCCAGCCCCATTAATGGAATGGAACCCAGCATAATAATTCGCCATCCACTGGTAAGAATCGCCACACCGTCAGTGCCTGCTGTCCAAATAACAATCTTATTCATAAACACCATGGATATTGACATGGAAATCTGGGCAAAAATTGAGGGTATGCCAACATTTAATATCTCGCCAATTATTTTCGGGCTGTAATGAAAATCTTTCAGAGTTAAGTCCAGATAAGTATTTTTTTTGAAAAACAGCCAATAAGCAAAGATCAGGGAGGTAATAAATATTGAGGTTAATGTCGCCCAGGCGGCACCTTTCACACCCAGATCGAACCAATAAATAAAAATCGGATCGAGGAATATATTGAGAATGGAGCCAAACATGTGGGCATACATCGCTCTTTTGGAGTCCCCTTCCGAGCGTAAAATCGCATTTGCCAGATGATTAAAAATCAAGAGGGCACAACCGCCAACCAGAATTTCCGCGTAATCTGCCGCCAGTGAACCAACACTTTGACTATTACTGAGAGAAATGAAAATTTCGTCAAGAAAAGGAAACAACGCAATACTAAGCAGTAATGATATACCAACCCCGCCAATCAATGTATGCAAAGCCGTGTTGTCTGCCTCACTTTTATTATTCTCACCGATTCGGCGGGAAACTGCTGAACCACCGCCGATACCAAGTCCCATGCCCACGGCAACCAATATCATAAAAAAAGGGAAAAATAATCCAATGGCTGAGAGTTGGTCTGTTCCCAAACCGGCCACCCAGATACCATCCGCAAGATTGTATAACGAATGAACCAGCATTCCCAACATCATGGGCCAGGATATTTTTAACAAGGCTTTTTGGGGGTCACCCAGTAATACTTCTACTTCTTTTTTCATCTGTTCTGTATTTTAATTTTTACAACAAGACAAAATCTAGGCGAATATAAAAAATTATCCAAAAGATTATATTATTTGCATGATACCTTTTACGGAGGACAAAATAATCGTTGAATTTATCTACAAATCATTACTTATGGATACAGACCATTACCCATATTTTCAAACCATGACTTTCTGTATTAATTTTTTTCATTTTGCAAAATTTTTTAATACTTTAATCAGATAAACAAAAATCAGGAGGATGTATGAGAGGAATCAAACTATTACTAATTTCACTGTGTTTAATTATTTCAATTACCGGCTTGTTTGCGGAAGACTTCAAGGTCCTTCGGCATCCGGCTATAAACAATGATGGAACAACCGTTGCTTTTTCCTACCAGGGTGATATCTGGACAGTGCCAGTAGAAGGCGGCCGCCCCTTCAGACTGACGGTACATGAAGGATATGAAGGAAATCCAATCTGGTCACCGGACGGCAAGTCAATCGCCTTTTCCGGCAACCGGTATGGCAATACTGATATTTTTACAATACCCGCCGGGGGTGGCAAATCAACGCGAATAACTTATCATTCAGCCGGTGATAATATCACCGATTGGACCCATAACAAGACCATTATTTTCAATTCCAACCGAAATTTTCGCCAGGTGGAATGGGATGAGGAAATTCAGGCTGTTAATGCTGATGGCGGCACACCCTATCGACTAATGGATGCCTTTGGTTTTGACGCCACCCAATCACCCAGCGGCCGGTTCATCGCCTTTGTCCGGGGAGACTGTCGTGTGGCACGGGAAGACTATCAGGGTTCCGCCAACAAAGACCTCTGGCTTTATGATCTGGTCAATGACAACTATATACAACTGACCACTTTTAAAGGCCAGGATTATCTGCCGGTCTGGACATCTGATGAAGAACTCTATTTTCTGTCGGCCCGTTCCAATGTTTACAATATTTTTAAAATGAATCTTGACAAAGATGGAAATCCTCTGAACGAACCGACTCAGATCACCAGTTTTGAAAAAGACGGCATTCGGCATTTTGACGTCTCTCCAAAGGGAAAAATTGTTTTTGAACGGATCATGGATATCTATACCATGGATATCAATTCCAGGGCAATTGAAAAGATCAATATCGAAGGGGGTACCGACAACCGGTTTTACACTGAAGAAATGAAATCCTATACTTCCGATGTTAATAATTATGCCGAATCTCCCGACGGAAAATATTCACTTCTGGAAATACACGGCGAAATCTTTCTCACCGAAAATGACAAAGAAAAGAACAAAACACTGAATATCAGCCAATCCTCTTTCCGGGACAAAGACCCTGTCTGGATTGATGACAAAACCGTGCTTTATCTGTCGGACAGAAATGGCAATTTTGATATTTATATGACAAAATCCGGAGAAGATAAACCACTTTTTAAAACCTTAAAGCATGAAACCTTCCAAATAACTAAAACTGAAGACGACGAAAGTTCACTGCTAATATCACCGGATCGTAAAAAAATCACCTTTGTCCGGGGAGACGGCACCCTGATCGTTGCCGACATTGATGACAATAAGATCAAGAATGAAAACAAATTGCTGAATGGCTGGGCAAAACCGGAAGGCGTTACCTGGTCTCCTGATAGTAAGTGGCTGGCTTACTCTCTGGAAGATCTCAATTTTAACGCAGAAATTTATATTCACGCCGCAGATAACAGCAAAGAGCCGGTAAATGTCTCTATGCATCCCCGTGGTGACTATTCTCCGGTCTGGAGCAGAGATGGCTCAAAACTGGGATTTCTCTCCACCCGTAACAACCAAAATTATGATGTCTGGTATGTTTGGCTGACCAAAGAAGATTGGCAGAAAACCAAATCCGACTGGGAAGATATGGAAGAGGAAACACCAGCGGACAAAGAAGAGAAAAAGGATGACAAAGAAAAAGAAGACAAGAGTGTCAAGCCGGTCACAATAGATTTCGAAAATATATACAAACGCGCAGTCCAACTCACCAGCCAGCCCGGTGATGAACGGAGCGTTGTCTTTTCTGAAGATGGCAAAACCATCTTCTACACCGGCATTAATCCGGTCAATGAAAAATATGACCTCTATTCCATTCAATGGGACAAAACCGAGAATAAAGCGCTCACTTCCAGCGGTTTAAATCCCCGTTTGATCACCCTGAGCAGTGACGGAAAATCTCTCTATATGCTGCAAAAAGGAAGTCTGAAAAAATTCGATATCAGCAAGAGCAGCACGGAAAATATTGCTTTCAAAGCCAAACTCAATATCAATTACACAAAAGAACGAAAACAGGTATTGGCCGAAGTTAAACGCACTCTGGGCAGACGCTTTTATGATCCTGAATTTCACGGGCAGGACTGGGAAAAACTGAACAAGCATTACGAAGCAAGAATATTGAATGCTTCCACCAAACATGATTTCCGGGATATGGTCAACCGTATGCTGGGACAACTGAATGCCAGCCACATGGGACTTTATGGCAGTGACCGGGCGGAAACCATTGACGAAGATACAGGGCGCCTCGGTGTAGAAGTTTCACCGGAGAAAAAAGGCGTACGCGTTGTCCGCGTGATCCCTGATACCCCGGTAGATAAAAAATTCAGCCGTTTATACAAAGATGACCTGATCGTAGCTGTCAATGGTGTTGCTGTTAATGATGTTGTAAATTATTATTCATTACTCACCAACACCGCCGGCGAAAAAGTACTGTTGACTGTCAGGAATAAGGAAAAAGGCAACCGCGAAGTTGAAATTCGACCAGCCTCATCAGTTCGTTCGGAATTATACAATGAATGGGTTGAAGATAGACGTGACCTGGTGGAAAAATACTCCAATGGCAAATTGGGTTATCTTCACATTCAGGGTATGAACTGGGAAAGTTTTGAACGCTTTGAAACAGAGTTTGCCGCAGCTGCTGAGGGTAAGGAGGGAATTGTTATTGATGTCCGTTACAATGGCGGCGGCTGGACCACTGATTACCTGATGGCGGTTTTGAATGTCAAGCAACACGCCTACACCATTCCCCGGGGGGCTACAAAATCCCTGAAAAATCATGGTCAATTCGCTGAGAATTACCCCTTTGCGGAAAGACTGCCCTTCTTTCCATGGACGAAACCGTCAGTCGCCTTGTGTAATGAAAACAGCTATTCCAATGCGGAGATTTTCTCTCATGCCTATAAAACCCTGGGAATCGGAACGTTGGTGGGCAAACCCACTTTTGGTGCGGTGATCTCAACCGGCGGCCAGGGGTTGATGGACGGCTCTTTTGTAAGAGTGCCTTTCCGCGCCTGGTACACAAAAGCCACTGGTAAGAACCAGGAATTAGTACCGGCAGTACCTGATGTTATACTGGAAAATGCACCGGATTATAAAGTTAAAAACCAGGATGCACAGTTGCAGAAAGCAGTGGAAATTTTGATGAAACAATAAACAAGGGACTGCAAGCTCCCAGCCCAAAATAAAACCCTGGCAGGTCTTCATTTCCTGCCAGGGTTAATTTTTTATTCCAGCCAATAGATTAATAGTGAGATACTTTTCAAAAGCACTTCCAACTATTACAAAAATATCAGAAAAGGGTCAATATAAAAAAACCCGCCCCCAAATTTTTTCAGGAACGGGTTTGGTATAAAACAGCAGAAAATTATTTTCCGCTAATGGTCATTTTGGATATTTTAAAGGTTGGCGCGTTGGTACTGCCGCGGAATTTCAGATCATTGCCAATCATTTCAATATTTTTCATCATATCTTTCATGTTGGAAGCCACCGTAAATTCCTGCACCGGCTGATCCAGTTTACCCTCTTTGATCCAGACTCCTTCCGCGCCACGGGAATAATCGCCGGTAATATAGTTGATACCGGTCCAGTGGACATTGGTCAGATAGAGGCCGTTTTTCACTGATTTAATGATCTCTTCCGGAGTGTATTCTCCGTTTTTCATATAAAAATTACTGACAGCGGGCGATGGATTTGAGCTGACACCGCGGGAAGCATTACCGGTTGATTTCATATCCAACTTTCGACCGGTATAGGTATCAGTCAGCCAGGTTTTCAATACACCATTGTCAATGACAACATTTTTCCGGCTGGGCAACCCTTCATCATCAAATAAGCGTGAACCCAAACCATTTTTCATAAGGCCATCATCAACAATATTCAGTTCATCAACCGCAACCTTTTCATTCAGATTATCCAGCAAAAAGGATTGTTTGCGATAGATTGCGCTGCCCAGGATAACCGATGAGATAATGCTCAAAAAATCTCGTCCCACCTGAGGATCAAAAACCACCGGAACAGATTGTGTTTCAGGCTTGATTGATCCCAGTTTTTGCAAAGTTCTTTTAGCCGCTGTTTCGGCAACTTCTTCGATGGAATCCAATTGCTCAAAAAATCGTTTATGGGTAGACCAGTAATTGGTCTGCTTAACGCCATTTTCTTTAGCCAGCAGACTCAAACTCAGTCCACAACTGGTGAACTTCTGCTCACCGTAAAATCCATTGGAATTGGCTAAAGCAAAGGTGGAAACCCGATCAGTCCAACTGGCCCCGTCGGAATTGACAATGCGCTTGTCAAAATCCATCCCGATGGTTTCCATCTTCTTCACCAATTCGATTTTTCTCTCCGTGGGTATTTCCGGTATTTTTGCATCAAACAATTGGAGATCGACATTTGCCATTCCCTGCATTTCTTCCTCAGGTAACCCGGAAAATTCGTCACGACTGGTAATTTTTGCCATTTCAACGGTTTTTGAAATCAAATCATTAATTGATTTCTGACGGAAATCACTGGTTGAAGTGATTGCTTTTTTCTTATTTTTGAAGACTCTGATTCCCAGGCCTTTCGGACTGGCGGAACCGAGTTTTTCTATTTCTCCCAGGCGCAGGTTAACCTCATGGGTTGTGGAGTTTACAATCACCACATCCACTTCATCAGCACCTTCTTTTTTAGCCTGTTTAATGATATATTGAGTTAGTTTTTTTATTTCCATGATTCTCCCCTCTTATGAATTTGTTCCGCCAACAGTAATTTCACTGACTTTTGTGGTTGGAATACCAACACTTACAGGAACACGCTGGCCACTCTTACCGCAGGTCCAGGTGCCCGGTGAAAAAGTCGGATCATTGGCCACCATGGTAACTTTCCGCATGACATCAGGGCCATTACCGATCAGAGTGACATCTTTGAGTGGCGCTGTTAGTTTACCACCTTCGATCAGATAGGCTTCTGAAACGCCAAAAGTAAAATCACCTTTGGTAATGTCAACCTGTCCGCCACCGAAACGTTTGGCATAGACACCGTATTTTACCGAACCGATCACTTCTTCCGGCGCGTATTTACCACCGCGCATATAAGTATTGGTCATGCGAGGCAGAGGTGGATGTTTGTAGGACTGACGGCGTCCGTTACCGGTCAATTCCGCTTTCATGGCTTTGGAGGATATTTCATCATGCATATAGCCTTTTAGAATGCCCTTTTCAATCAGGGTTGTTTCTTTGGGCAAATTGGCTTCATCATCCACATTGATCGAACCACGCAGATCAGGATAGATACCACCGTCCACGATGGTACAATATTCTGAAGCAACTTTATTGCCTACCTGCCCACTGTAATTGGAGAGGTCTTTTCTGTTAAAATCCGCTTCCAGCCCATGTCCCACAGCTTCATGAAGCAGCACACCGCTTTCACCGGGCCCCAGCACTATTGTCTGCGGGCCTGATGGCGCCGGTACAGCTTCCAGATTCTTAACAGCAATTTCAGCCGCTTCCCGGGCGATGATTTCAGGCGTATTATCAGGTCTGGCAAAAAGATCAAGACCTTCGCGTCCGGCCCTGGCAGAACCGGCGCCCTGACGCTTGTCACCGTCTTTGGTCACCACATAAGTCCGCATGATTGTCATAGGCTGAATATCTTCAAAATATTTTCCTTTGGAATCAAAATACATGATATGCTTCATTTCATCGGATAGGGTTACATATGTTTTGACCACTTTGGGATCAAATTCCTTTGCTGTTGTATTTGATCGTTCAATCAATTTCAATTTTTTCTGCAGGTCAGCATCCACAGCCAAATTTGTCGTCATGTAAAGGTCCTTTTTCGGGACGGGATTAATGCCGGCGACTTTGACTTTGCCCGGATTTTTAGCGATGAATGAAGCGGTTTTGGCGGCTTCTGCCATTTTTCCATAGGACAGGTCATCAGTATGCGCATATCCGATCTGGTCACCTTTGATCACTCTCACTCCCATACCCAGGGATATGCTGCGGGATACATCCTTGACAATATCTTCTTCCATTTGCAATGAAGATGAAATATTGTATTCAAAAAACAAGTCAGCATGTTCACCGCCATTGGACAGGGCGACTTGTACAAGTTTTTTCATATCTTCTTTAGAAATTGTGAACACTTCTGGTAATACCACATTGGCTCCTTGTACTACTTTTTTGGAATCGCACTGTGACAGCCACATGGGAATAGTTGTTATTCCGGCAGTTACAGCGCTTCCGGTTTTAATGAATTCGCGTCTTTTCATGGTCCCTCCTTTTAATTACGCTATATCACAATTTATGATGACAACTTTTAATTCCAAATAGTTGTCTATCAAATGCAATTATTTGTAATTAATGGTAGAATTCGGGCTTTTTGTGAAATATTATTGCAGATAAATCCATTTATTTTTGAATAGATTTTGATTTTCGTAACTTCTGCCGGATAATTTAGTTACTTTTTAAATCAATCGCTTATCGAGGGTATTAATGAAACGAACGTTATTTTTTATGATTCTCTTATTTTGGTTCAATTTGCCGGCAAAATCTTTTGAAACCAAAGAATATGAACCCCAAAAATTCAATAAATCACCTAAAATAGACGGCATCATCAATGAACCATTATGGCAACAAATCCCGGAACTGACCGGGTTTATTCAATATTATCCGCAGAATGGCAGCGCTCCCAAATATCAAACACGGGTAAAAATATTTTATTCCGACAATTCTATTTTTGTTGCGGCGGAAATGCACGATGAATATCCCGATAGCATTAACCGTGAATTAGGCCCCAGAGACAGTTTTGAATCTGTGGAAGCGGACCTCTTTGCCATTAATATTTCACCCTATAACGACGGAGTAAATTCCTATGGATTCATGGTGTCAGCTGCCGGAGTTCAATCAGATATTAATTTTATATCCAGCAGAGAAGATAAAAACTGGGATGCGGTCTGGAACAGCGCTGTACAGATCCATGACAATGGCTGGTCAGTAGAAATCGAACTTCCCTATTCCGCCCTACGCTTCCCAAAACAGGATAATCAAACCTGGGGCATTAATTTTTTCCGTATGATCAAGCGGGAAAATCAATGGTCCACCTGGAACTACCTGGATATCAACGATGATATCTGGTGGGCCAATATGGGACAATTGAAAAATCTGCGCGACATTGATCCGCCGCTGCGCCTCTCCTTTATTCCATATATTTCCTCTTATCTGGAACACAATACTGATAATGAATGGGGAACCATTTACAATGGGGGCCTGGATTTAAAATACGGGATCAACGAGAGTTTTACCCTGGATATGACACTGATACCGGATTTTAAGCAGGCCCAATCGGATAATGTGGTGCTGAATCTCTCCCCTTTTGAAATTCAATATGATGAAAAACGACAATTTTTTATCGAGGGGATGGAACTGTTTAACAGAGGATCGATTTTTTACACCCGCCGTGTAGGCGGCAGTCCGGTTGGCCTTGGTGATGTGGAGAATACACTGAGTAATTCCGAGGTGATTACCAACAATCCCACCAGTGCGCGGCTGATCAATTCCACAAAATTTTCCGGCCGTACAAAAGGGGGTTTAGGCATCGGGATTTTTAACGGATTGACCGATTACACCACCGCCATAGTCAAAGATACACTGACAGGAGAAAAACGGGAAATCACGACCCAGGATATGACCAACTACAATATGGTGGTTCTGGATCAAACATTACCCAACAAATCCTATTTTAGTATCTCCAATACCAATGTCCTTCGTAAAAAATACTGGGCCGACGCCCTCTCCACAGAGTTTAAACTGAACTCCAAAAATATGCAATACAGCCTGGAAGGACTGGCGACATTTAGTAACAAGTTTTTTGAAGACTCAACCAATCACGGGCAACGCTATCGGTTTGAAGCCGGCAAGATGAGCGGCAAACTTCAGTATGAATATCAAATAAACCTGGAGACCGATACCTTTGATATCAATGACATGGGCTTTGTTCGACAAAATAATGAAATCGAAAATGAAATATCCCTGGACTACAATATTTATCAGACATCAAAATATTTTATCGAACAACACTATTCCATTGAAGCCACCTATGTTGAACTTTACAAACCCAAAAAATTCAGGAATTTCCGAATCGACCAATCCTTCAGCGGTACTTTCAAAAACCTCAATCAATGGAGTTACCATGCCGCCTGGCAGCCGCAACCGGAACATGATTATTTTGAAGCCCGTGAAGAAAACCGCCTGTTTATAAAACCAGCCCTCTTACATATCTGTTCACGCTATTCTACCGCTCAAAAGCGCCGGTTTCGCTACACCATATTTGGTGGATATAATTATTTTTACTCGGATTTTCACGATTATATTGGCTTCGGTCTGATGTTCTCGCCAAAATACCGGATCAATACCAAAGCCTCACTGGGTTATGAAATATATTACTGGAACAATGGGAAAGAGCGTGGCTTTGTCGAAAAACCGGAGAGTACCGGTGAAATTATTTTTGGACAGCGAAGAACCACGGAAACCACTCATACCGTCAATGCCAAATACACGCTAAATGAAAAATCCAATATCGACTTCCGGTTGCGCCATTATTATTCCAATGCCGATTATAATCAATATTTTACTTTGAAAGATAATGGTTATCTGAAAAACAATCCCAATTATGCGAAAAATGCTGATATCAATTACAATGCTTTTAATATCGATTTTGTTTATTCCTGGAATTTTGCGCCCGGGAGTTTTCTGAATATCGTCTGGAAAAATTCCATCTATCAGGATGGTGAACGCATCTATCATCGCTGGTATGATAATTTAGAAAATACCCTCCAATCCTCTCAAACCAATAGTTTTTCCATGAAATTGCTCTACTATTTTGATTATGGTAAAATCCTGTGAAAATTTTCACTGTTTTAATCAATATTTTTTTGTATTTTTGCTGTTAAAATTGACACAATAAAATTGATAGGTGAGGTATTATGAAAGAAATTAATCTGGACTTGAGTAATCTTAACGAAGTATTTCCAAAAGAATTTAGCGAAGAACAAATCGCCAATGCAAAAACCTTGTTCTTAAAAAATCTGGCTGTACAGACCCATAAATTTTATGGCGGCAAAATACAAACCGCCCCAAAAGCCGGTGTCTACGGTTTTAATTGGTTTAATGTCTGGTACACACCGGGTGTATCTAAAATTTCCACAACCATTCGTGACAACAATGAAGCTTCTTTTGAACTTTCAAACCGCGGTAATACTGTTGGTGTTGTCAGTGATTCCACCCGCGTACTGGGCGATGGCGACGTAACCCCGCCGGGCGGTCTGGGCGTTATGGAAGGAAAATCCTTTCTTATGAAATACCTGGGCGGCGTGGATGCTTTTCCCCTTTGTATTGACAGCAAAAATGACAAGGGTGAAAACGATCCCCAAAAGATCATTGATTTTGTCAAACAATGCCAACACAGTTTTGGCGCTATCAATCTGGAAGATATTTCTCAGCCCAATTGCTATAAGGTTCTCGACACGTTGCGTGAAGAATGCGACATTCCGGTTTGGCATGATGATGCCCAGGGAACAGCCTGTGTAATTTTAGCCGCCCTGATCAACGCCTTGAAATTGGCGGACAAAAAAATCGAAGCCAGCAAAATTATTTTGTACGGTGCCGGCGCGTCTAATTCCACCATGGCCCGCTTTCTCATCCAGTATGGCGCCGATCCCAAAAATATCATTTTATTCGACAGCAAAGGGCCTTTGCACAGCGACCGTGATAAATATAAAAATGATCCCCGCTTCTATCTCCAGTGGGAATTGTGTCAGCAAACAAATCCGGAAAAAATTTCCGCCACTGAAGAAGCTTTTAAAGATGCCGATGTCCTCATTGCATTATCTAAACCCGGCCCGGATACCATCAAGCCGGAGTGGATTAAACTCATGGGAACAAAACCTATTGTATTCACCTGCGCTAACCCGGTACCGGAAATCTATCCCTATGCCGCCAAAGAAGCCGGCGCCTTCATTACTGCAACCGGCCGCGGTGATTTCCCCAACCAGGCCAACAATTCCCTGGGATTTCCCGGAATATTGAAAGGCGCCCTGACTGTTCGCGCCAAAAAAATCACCGATAATATGGCGATTCGCGCGGCAGAATCTTTGGCTGAATTCGCCGAGAAAAAAGGTATTTCCACCAATTATATTATTCCGACAATGGATGAATTTGAAGTTTTCCCCCATGAAGCGGCTGACGTGGCGATGCAGGCGATCAAAGATGGTGTGGCCCGTAAAGAACTGACCCGTGAAGAAGTCTATGAAATTGCCAAAAGAGATATTGAATACGCGCGAAATCTGGCCAGCAATATGCAGGAGTCCGATTTCATCAATAAACCCGATCAGTCTATTCTGAATGAAGCGCTCAGAAAAGCTATCAACGCAGTAAAATAAAGTCTGTTAATCAGCAGCATTATTTATTCTTAATGCTGCTGATTCTATTTATATCTTCCATATTTAAATAATTTCCCACAAAAACAATATAAGCTGACAACTAAAACCAAACAGATTGGTCTATAGGTTAATTGTTTATTAACCGGAGGAGAAAAAATCATGAAAAAATTAACCATCATCGCTTTAATCTTTTTAATGACTGCTAGTCTGTCATTTGCACATGAAGAATCTTTTTGGGACAAAATTGAAGGATCACCATTTCAAATGAATGATAAAAAATATGAATTTAAAGATGATTACATAAAAATTTTTGACAAAGATTATTCCAGAGACGATATTTATATTACTGACACCTATGATCTTTACATCAATAATAGAAAAATTAATCTGGACAGGCGGTCCCGCAGTTTAATCAAAAGCTATTATAAAGAGTTATTTGATATTCGTGAAAAAGCCATTGAAATTGGTATTGAAGGAGCAAAAATCGGACTTTCCGGTGCTAAACTTGGCCTGACAGCTGTCGTAAGTCTACCACTATTGCTGGTCGGTGGTTCTGATGAATATGAAGAAAGAATGGAGAGATCCGGAGAAGAACTGGAAAGAAAAGGAGAGCGACTGGAAAAACGTGGTGACAGGCTGGAAGAACAGGCTGAAGACCTTGAAAACATTGAATGGGAATTGAAAGAAAGAATAGCTGAGTTAGACCATATCGACTGGTTCTGACCCGGCTATCTGATAATAGATTAGGAAGATGCATTTTCTACTGTGGCATCTTCCTTTTTTTGTGTCAATTTTTTATCACATCCTGAAATTCATCAACAACGGCGGCTCCGACGCTGTCCCCCCAAACATTCACAGTTGTGCGAAACCGGTCCAGAAGCCAATCCACAGTCAGAATGATCCCAATACCCTCTACCGGCAGATTAACAGCCTTCAAAACAATGACCATTGTCACCAAACCCGCCTGGGGAATTCCCGCTGCTCCAATCGCGGCCAGTGTCGCAGTGAGGAAAATAATAACCTGCTGGGCAAAACTCAGATCAATACCATAAATTTGGGCAATAAACATCGCTGCCACCGCTTCATACAGCGCTGTTCCGTCCATGTTGATCGTCGCCCCAAGGGGCAGGACAAAGCCGGCTGTTTTGGCGGAAACACCATTATTTTTTTCCACACTAGCGATAGTCAGCGGAAGCGTGGCTGAACTGGAAGCTGAAGAAAAAGCATTCAGCAAGGGAGTAACCACACCTTTAAAGTATTCCCAGGGATTTTTTTTGGCAAGAATCAGCAGGATCAATGGCAAAACAATGAACCCATGAATAGACAGACCGACGATTATAGTTAAACTGTATTTGCCTACTGCCAGCAATTCGGGAATAAAATTCTGAAAGCCGCCTTCACTGCCGATTTTCGATCCGATCAGGCCAAGAATACCAAAAGGGGCAATTTCCAGAATCCATCCGGTTAAAATCATGAAAGCATCATTCAGTGATTCAAACAGTTCGGATAACATTTTCCCCTTCTCACCCATCACAGTAATGACACTGCCAAGGAGCAGGGAAAAAACAATCAGGGGCAAAATGTCCATATTGATCATAGCATTAAAAAGATTACGCGGAATCAGGCCCTCCTGTCCTGTTACTTTGTCGCCGACAAAGACTGTTCTTAAAGTGGAAAAAACATTGCCTTCATTTTGGGTGATTTCACTTTGGTAGTGCAGTGAAATTGCAATACCTTTTCCCTGTGTTTCTATTTTTGGCTCAGCAGATATCAATTTTTTTTCAGTAATTTTAAAGGGATATTTATAATCATTATTGCTTTTTATGAAAAGAATATTTTCAGCATCTTCCGGAATCCAGTAGGAAACGATGATTTTATTATCCGCAATTCTGTCAATGACACCAACAATCTCCTGATCCAGCAGGGTCACGGTATATTTTTCATCATAATCTTTTTTCTGCAATTGAGTCGATCCCAAATGAACCTCATGCGTGTTGTCCTGAATTATTTTATAAGTCGCCTCTTGATGAATTTCGCCGGTGATGACATTGCTTCCCGGTTTGATAATATTGACCAAAATCAAACCGATTGTAACAGAAATAGCTGTGGTAACTACGTAATAAATCATGGTGTTTTTGCCCAGGGAGCCTAATTTTCGGAAATTACCTATACCGGTAATGCCGGTAATAATGGAGAACATGACAATGGGTACAACGATCATCATTAAGGCATTAAGAAAGACATCGCCCAAAATTTCCAGATTAACTGCAAAATCAGGAAAAAATCCACCTAAAATCACACCAATGACAATACCTATAATAATTTCAATCAAGATTCGATTGTGAGCATTTTTTTTACGACTCATTGATAACCTCTTATTTATGTGCCTGATTAATAAAATTAAAAATAGTAAAAACTGAGGTAAAATAAAAATATGGCAAGACTATTTAATTTTATTTATATTTCGCTCCTAAACAAATAAGAAGGGAGACATATGGAATTTTTAAATAAAAATAATACCGCCCTGGTTTTGATCGATGTCCAGGAAAAACTTTTCCCCCATATCGCGGAACATGAATTATTACTGGAAAATCTAACAAAAATGATCAAAGGCGCGAAAGTTCTCGATATTCCCATCATTGTTACCGAGCAATACCGCAAAGGGTTGGGGCCCACCTTACCACAATTAACCGCTTTGCTTGATGATTATAATCCCCTCGAAAAAAATAGCTTTTCCTGTTGCGGAGAAAAAAGTTTTACCGAGGAATTAGCCAAACTTGATCGCAATCAGTTACTGGTTTGTGGGATTGAAACCCATATTTGTGTTTACCAAACCTGCCGGGAACTGGACAACAGCGGATATTATGTACACTTGGTAACAGACTGCGTGAGCAGCAGGGATTTAAAAAATAAAAAAATCGCCATTAATAAATTACACAATGAACGTAATATTTTCATAACCAGCAGTGAAATGGCGCTTTTTGAAATTTTGAAATTCGCCGGTAGTGAAGAATTCAAAGAAATATCAAAAATAATTAAATAAAAGCAGCCTGCCAATTGCTCAGCAGGCTAAAAAATTTAGTCGTCATCTTCCGCAATTGCCATTTTCAATGTGCCGGTGAAATCGTCAAACTCCAAAATCACCTGTTCAGGATAATCATCTAGTGTTATGACTTCACTATAAATGATATTGCTGGTAATTTCTTTTGAGAACAGTTCCTCATTATAGTCACTTTTAATTTTTATATCACAACTGCCCTCACGATGATTTTCCAAATTAATGGCTATTACAATATTCTCAGTATTAAACTGCACAGTCTCACTGGATGTGCCGCTAAAATCATCGCCCTTTAATCCAAAGGAAAAACTCCCGTTTTCCTTTACAATTCTGGGTGAATTTTCATTTTCAATCGTAATGTCGATGATCTTATCATTATCAACAGAGAGAATACTATCTTCAGTCTCACAGGAAAAAAGTCCTAATTGGAGAATAACTCCCAACAAAATCATTACTTTCTTATGCATATCTTTTCCTTTCATGTTTCTTTTAATTTTAACAGAAGTTAAATGATTTTTAAAAGTTAATCAGTGATTCAAATCATTTGGAAGCCACTGATTCGAACAGCGTTAAATGTTTAATTTAAAATAGTTTAAGTCAATTCCAAGCACTCCAAAAGATAAAATATTTTTTTATTTCTGAAATAGTTTTAAATTGCCAAATAGTGCCTTTTGGCGCTCAATTTTACTGTTAATATTTGAAAAATATTTAATTACAACATTAAAAGGGAATTTATAAATATGTCTGCCAAAAATTTTGGAACCACCTGGTGGGGCAAAGCCTGGCTGGACGCATTAAGAAAAATAGACTATGGCAATAAGCTGAGTGAAGGAATTCAGTATGCAGAAAACGGTGCGGTTGCCGACATAGAGATCGACAATAATATAATACGCGCAAAAGTCCAGGATGAAGCGCGCATGACTCCTTACCAGATTTCCATGGAATTTTCAGAATTTGATGAATATGACATGGAGGAAATCGAAAATATCATTGAATCCAATCACTATTATATTTCCAAGTTGGAATCAAAAATTCTTCCCCCGGCCCTGCTGGAAGAATTGGAAAAGGAGATGATATCACTATTTCCAAAATCCTTCCAGGAAATTAAAATGTCCTGCCGGTGTACCAAATTCGCCCATCCCTGCAAACATGTATCAGCCCTCTTTTTTATTATGGCCAATGAAATTGACAAAAATCCCTTTATAATTTTCTCGTTACATGGATTTAATCTTCTGAGTATTACCAATCCTGAAGAGGATTCTTCTAATGATGTTTCCAGTATACCGGGCATTGATAATTTTCTCACCGGAAGCCAGGTATCGGAAGGAACAAACACAGCGATTTCAATTGTGAACACCCGTGAATTGAAAGATATCGATTTTTCTGAAATTCCCGATCTGAGTAAAAAAATTGATAAGTTACTGACACCCGTCCCGCTTTTCTACAATGAAGGCAATTTTAAGAAAAAGATGATTGACCAGTATATTAAATTGCAGAAAAGAGTGAACAGTTTTATCAAAAAAAGCGAATTTACAGAAACTCCTGATACCCATTATTATTCCCTGAAGATTAAAATCATTAACAGCAGTTTTGATTTTGAAGGAAAATTATTTGGTTATGAAGATATCAAGTTATTCAATTTGGATGAAATGGATGATTTTATTGACTTTTTGCAAAATCACACCCTGAATAACATTTCCAAACACTCCCTGGAGATCAAATATATTTCCCAGATCTATTCCTTTACGTTGAAACTAATTCAGCAATGTGCCTATATTCCGGAAATTTTCTCTTCGGCCAAGGATGAGTACATGGTGCGTTGGATTCCGGCTATTTTTGATACAAAAATTAATAATATTGTCCAGATTCTTTGTGATAATATCCCCTCGGATATCGTGGTTTATAAAAATCAGCAAATGGAGAAAAAAGACCAGGTTTATTTCCTGATTTCATTTTTTATTAGTTATTTTCAAAAATATTTTGATCTGCTTCCCAAGCGTGGAATGGTTCGGATATTGTCTTTATTTTATAATTTTGATGTATTCACCCAGGTAAAGTTTGAAGATCAACAGATTCCCAATACAATCCACCTCTGGCTGAGCCGCTTTTATATTACCAAAGGCGATTGTATTCCGGTAATTAAAATTGACGAATCAACCCGACATGGCGACCGGGTACTATTTGAAATATTGATCTCTGACAAAAAAGATTCTTCCAATCACTTAATACCTTTAAAAAAGTTTATATCCCGCAACCATCCTGAAAAAAACAGAATTTTGAAAGACTTGTCCCTGCTCTCCAGCTATCTGCCGCAAGTCAATGACTTTTTAAAATTAAAGAACGGGCCCCCTCATATTACAATCCGGTCCAACGACTTTGTGGAAGTATGGTTCGATGCCTTGCCGATCCTGAATACCCTGGGTATCCAGACAATTCTGCCCAAATCTTTAAAAAAAGTATTCAGTCCGTCACTAAGTTTGAGTTTCGACATCAAGGAAGATGTGGATTACAATGCGGTCAGTTTTTTTAATATCAATTCCATGCTGGAATTTAAATGGAACATTGCGATCGGCTCAAAATTTATATCGCCGGATGATTTCCGTAAATTGCTGAAGAAATATTCCGGCATTGTAAAATTGAAAGACAGTTATGTTTACATCGATGATAAAGAAGCCCGGAAAATTCTTAACCAACTGGATAAAGACCCGGAACTGTCAAAAAATGAACTGCTCAAAATAAACCTGGAAAAAAAATTCAAAGGCGTACCCATTAACATCAATAAAGATGTGGAACAGTTATTTGATCAAATGTTTACCAAATATGATCCGCCAATTCCTAAAACATTACAGGCGAAATTACGTCCCTACCAGGTGAAAGGCTATAAATGGCTCTACAATAATATAAAATCCGGGCTGGGTTCATTGATCGCCGATGATATGGGACTGGGAAAAACCATTCAGGTCATTACATTGCTGCTAAAATTAAAAGAAGAGCAAATCCTCGGCAAGAAAAAATGTCTAATTGTTGTGCCGGCGACGCTATTATCAAACTGGCAGCATGAATTTGAAAAATTTGCACCGAAAATTAATGTTCTCATATATCATGGTCAACGCCGGAAATTTGATATAGAAGATGTTGATGTTGTGGTGACAACCTACAGCCTTTCCCGCAGCGAAAACGCCACTTTTCAAAAACGAAAATGGCTGATACTCATCACCGATGAAACGCAAAATATTAAAAACCCATCCAGCAATCAGACCCGGGCGGTAAAATCCCTGCGTTCAGAAACAAAAATAGCCATGACCGGAACACCGGTTGAAAACAGATTAATGGATTACTGGTCCATTCTGGATTTCATCATGAAAAAATTTGTCGGGTCACAAAATTCATTTCGGGAAAATTTTGCCACCCCAATAGAAAGATTTCGCAATCAGGCTAAACTGGAGGACTTCCGGAAAATAACCGCTCCTTTTATTTTGCGCCGTGAAAAAACCGATAAATCCATCATCAATGATCTTCCCGACAAGATTGAAATTGAAAAATATAATCAATTGACTCCGCAACAGACCGCGCTTTACCAGGAGGTCATTGATTCCGCTGATTTTCAGCTGCAGGAAAGCAAGGGCATTGCCCGTAAAGGTATTATATTCAAACTGTTTACAAACCTGAAACAGATATGTAATCATCCCTCCCATTATCTGGGTAAAAGATTTGGAAAAATTAATGACTCCGGGAAAAGTGCCCTGTTAATGGAATTGCTGTACCAAATACTGAATATGGACGAAAAGGTTTTAATTTTTACGCAGTATACTAAAATGGGGAATCTGCTGACCACAATGGTTGAGGAACAGTTTAAGATGACCCCACTTTTTTTGCACGGTGGTCTCAGTCGGAAAAAACGGGATAATATCATTGCTTCCTTCCAGGACAATCAGACCCGGCAAATCCTTATTTTATCCCTGAAAGCCGGTGGAACCGGACTCAATCTGACCGCTGCCAATAATGTCATTCATTATGACCTCTGGTGGAACCCTGCTGTTGAGACCCAGGCAACGGACCGGGCTTTTCGTATCGGTCAGAAAAAAAATGTCACCATTTACCGCATGATCACAAAAGGTACTTTTGAAGAAAAAATCAATGAAATGCTGCAAAAAAAGAAAGAATTAGCCGATCTGACGATCAATGTCGGAGAAAAATGGATTACCGAGATGAGCAATGATGAATTGAAAAAACTTGTTGAGATTTCCGGCAAGTAAGGGTTGATTTATTAAGACTGCAAAGATTCACAATGAAAAATTATAAAGTCCGATCATTGGCAACATAATAATTTGAACTGAATGATTTTACATTATTATTTTTAAAATTTTTTCCTTGAAATTAGATAAATAATAGATTAAGTTTACACCGTTATTTGAGACAAAGAAAATGATCGCGGAGTGGAGCAGCAGGTAGCTCGTTGGGCTCATAACCCAAAGGTCGGAGGTTCGATTCCTTCCTCCGCAACAAATCAAACCCACTTTTTCAAGTGGGTTTTTTATTTCCCGTCTAAAATAAATATTAATGGTATAATTTTTGTCACTCGTTTACTGTTCTTTATAATCAGGGCAGGATAAAATGAAAGATATTAACAATAATATTTTATTAATTGATGATGAATCCTCCATTCTGGATCTCTATAAATTAATTTTTACTTATGGCAAAAAGGATGAAAATTCTTCCGAATTGCTGACCAGTTTTAACATTGAAAGATTCAAAACCGGCCAGGAAGCTTATCAGCACACCAGGGAATCCCTGCAGGAAAAGCGTCGTTACTCGGCGGCTTTTATTGATTTTTTTATGGAACCGGGTTGGAATGGTCTGGAAACCGCCTTAAAATTACGTGAAGTGGATCCGGATATCTATATCGTTATTGTCACAGGTTTTTCCAATATCTCGGTTGATGATATTCAAAAAGAGTTGCAGCATGACATCTTCTTTGTTCGTAAACCTTTTAACTCCGACGAAATATTTCAGCTGGCCCGTAACCTCTGTATTTCCTGGACCAGAGACCGTCAATTCAAAGCGACAGCGATCTCAAAAAATTACTTTAACAGCATTTTACTCGCAATCCATGATTCACTTTTTGTAATTGACGAAAACGCGACGATCGTCAAAATTAATCGCGCAACAGAAAAATTACTAAAAGGCACTGAACAGAATATTGTGGGTAAAATAATATATGACTTTTTTGATCAAAACCTGTTCGAGAGTTTGATTGAAAATTTACATCAAATGTCCGCAAAAACTTCTATTGAAAAACAAATAATATCAGAAATTTCCAACATTAATGGTAAGAAAATTCCGGTAAATTTATCTTTTTCATCAATCCACGATCCGGACATGGGAAATAAAATCATTTGCCTGGCTAAGGATATAACCCAGGAAATAGCCACGAGAAATCAGATCGAACGGCAAAATCAGGAACTGAAAGAATTTAATATCCAACTTGAAAAGGCTATTGACAAGGCCAATAAAATGGCCACCGAAGCGGAGCTGGCAAATGTAGCCAAAAGTAGTTTTCTCGCCAATATGAGCCACGAAATCCGAACACCCATGAATGGTGTTGTTGGTTTGCTTGATATGTTAATGGAAACAGAGTTGGATGACGAACAAAAAAACCTCGCCAGCACCATTAAAACCAGTGCAAATACTTTATTGCGCATCATCAATGATATTTTGGATTTCTCCAAGATCGAATCCCAAAAAATAGAATTGGAAAAATTGGAGTTTGATTTCCTGGCTGCAATGGACGATATCATAAGAATATATCATAACCGTTCCGTCAGCAAAGGACTGAATTTCAATTATTTTATTGGCAGTGACGTTCCCTTCACTATTATCTCTGATATGGTAAGAATTAAACAGGTCCTCAGTAACATATTGAACAATGCCTTGAAATTTACTGAAAAAGGCCATATTACCTTCACTATTGAAAAAATTGACCGCCAAGATGTCCTTAAATTTACAATTGCCGATACAGGCATTGGCATCCCTGAGGACAAACAGGAAAATGTATTTTCACCCTTTTCACAGGCTGATGCTTCAATCAACCGCAAATATCAGGGAACCGGTCTGGGACTTCCTATTGCAAAGGAGATCATTAAACTCCTGGAAGGTCATATTCAACTGGAATCAGAGGTTCAGAAAGGCAGCAAATTTTCTTTTACGATTCGGTATACACCGGCTAGTCCCCCTGATTTTATCAAAAAACTGATTAACCAGGAGAAAAATATTCTGCTCCTCAATGAACAAAATGCAACCGGTAAAGCATTATATACTCACTTGGAACGCCTGAATGTAAAATCCCGGCAGATTGAGAATACCCATTCTATAAGAACATCTATCGATTCGCTACCGGTCATTAACCATCTGATCATCAACAAAAATATTACTGACGAAGAATTGCTGGACTATTACTCATTGCTGGAATCAGAAAAAAAACTGCAGATTATTTTTATTCAGAATCCTTCATATAATAAAAAAGTTTTGAATTTTTCGGAATTTGACAATGTTACAATTTTAAAAGAACCGATCATTTTCAACGAATTGGTAAAATTATTATTCAAATTCGAACAAAACCTTCAAAAGACAGCCAGGGGTGGCAAGTTTAATAAATTAAACAAAAAAATCCTTATTGCCGAAGACAATGAGATCAATCAAATTGTTGCCAAAAAACTTTTTTCAAAATTTTCCGATAATCTGGATATTGCCAACAATGGTAATGAAGTGATCAGTCTCATGGAAAATAATATATATGACATCATTTTCATGGATATTCAAATGCCTGTGATGGATGGTTTTCAGACAACAGCAGCCATTCGCAAAGCGCCAATCGGCGATAATCCCATCGATATTCCGATTGTCGCATTGACAGCCCACGCCTTAAACGGATACAGGGAAGAATGCATTGCCATGGGCATGGATGATTATCTGCCCAAACCAATTGATATTGATAAAGTAATCAAAGTATTTGATCGCTTTTTTGGACTTGATAAACCAGGAAGAGAGAAATTAACCCTTGATACGCAGTTAAAAAAAGGCAATAATATATCGGAAAATGAAAAAAAATCCCTACCTTTCAGTGAAAAAATACTACTGGAAAGAATTGATAATGACCAGGAACTGATGATCATGCTGTTACGGGAATATTTAAAACAAGGGAAAAAGCTTATAACCGCCATGGAAAATGGGTTTAAGGATAAGGATTTGGAAAAAACCCGGATCGATTCTCACTCCTTTAAAGGCGCTTCGGACAATATTACTGTTGAAAAAATCAGGCATCTTTGTGAAATCATCGAAGATTCCAGTCATGACGGTCTGTATGACAAAGCCTATAATACTTATAAAAAATTAATCAGTGAATTTGAAATAACAGCTACACAAATTGAACATTATTTAGAAAAGGTAAGCTCATGAAAACTTTAGTTGTAGACGATGAATTAACGACGAGATTAATGCTGAAGAAAATCCTTTCTCCCTACGGCCCTTGCGATACGATCTCAAACGGCAAAGAAGCCCTTGAGGCCTTTTGGATGGCAATTAAAGAAAATGATCCTTACGATCTTATTTGCCTGGATATTTTAATGCCTGAATTAAATGGAAAGACTGTGCTGAAAAAAATCCGTGAAATTGAAAATAAGGCCCAAATTCCTAAAAATAAAATTGCCAGTATTTTTATGGTAACCTCACTAAACGATTCAAAAACAATTATGGATACGATTGTCAAATACAAATGTGACAGTTATATCTTGAAGCCAATCAGCAAACCAAAGGTAATCAGCAAGCTAAAGCAGTTTGAGTTGATTTAGCAGTATTTAGTCATAAAAAAACGCCCATGATTAATAAACAATGTATTATTCATGGGCGTTTTTCAGTTTAGCGGCTAATCCATTATTTCCCGGATAGTCCTGGCAATTTCATGAATTCGTACCGGTTTCATGAAAAAGGCACTTATCAATTGTTTATCTTCCTTACTGAGTGTTTCACTAAATCCGGTATGCAGGATTATTGGAATATCGGCTCTGATTTCTTTTATTTTTCGAGCCATATCCAATCCGGTCATAACCGGCATGATTTGATCGAGTATGACCACATCATATTCCTGGGGATTTTTTTGAAAATTATTAAAGGCTGCCATACTTTTTTGAAAAGCGTTGACTTTGTATCCTAAAATATTCAGACCGGTCTGAAGCATTCGTAACACATTTGCTTCATCGTCGACAACCAGAATTTTTTCATTACCGGTGACATCTTCCGGTTCTTTTTCAATTGTAACTTTATTTTCAATGACCTTGTCAGGCACAGGCAAATATATGGTAAAAGTGGTTCCCTTTCCGGGCTTACTATCACAAAATATATAGCCATTATGATTTTTGATAATGCCATGCACGGTTGCCAGCCCCAAACCGGTTCCTTTGCCCTTTTCTTTGGTGGTGAAATAAGGCTCAAATATATGTTCCTGGGTTTCCGGGTCCATGCCACAGCCATTATCTTTGAATATGATCTTATTGTATTTTCCATTATTAATTCTGACGACATCATTGACTTTATTATTTTGAATATCAACTTCTGTCTGAATAATTTCCAAAATACCGTCGGCACCTTCAAGGGCCTGATAGGCATTGGTACAGATATTCATGATCACCTGATGCATCTGGGTCGGGTCAGCAGAAATGGGATGGCAATTTTCATCGATACTGGTTTTGATTTGTACATTGGGGGGTATCGAACCTCTTAATAATTTCACAGCCTCTTTCAGAATTGTATAAAAATAAAGGGTTTCTCTCTGTTTTTCCTTTTGACGGCTAAAGGTTAAAATTTGTTTAACCAAATCAGCCGCGCGTGAGGCGGCATTCTGGACTTCAAGTAATCCCTTATAGGCGAAGGAGCCTTTTTTAAATTCATTTTTCAAAAGATCGCTGTAGCCCAGAATTGGCGTCAGCATATTGTTAAAATCATGAGCAATACCACCGGCCAGTGTGCCAATGGCTTCCATCTTTTGGGCTTGTCGTAATTGTTTTTCCAGCTCCAGGTTCTTTTTCTCATTTTCCATACGTTCTGTAATATCACGGCCATAGGCTAACAAAAATTTATTTTCATTCAGCAAAATGGTGCCGACTTTCATTTCCACCGGAATAATCTCACCATTTTTTGTATGCATTTTGGTTGTGAAAGTTATACTGTTTTCACCGGGTTCAAAATCCCATAAATTATGCTTATCTATCTTTTCATAGAGTTCAGGACACAATTTATGAATATCCATATTTAGAAATTCTTCTTTGGAATATTCCAGTTTGTGGGATGAAAATTTATTGACCTGAACAATTTTCCCTTTTTCATTCCAGATTTGGATCATATCCGGTGCATATTCGGCAAGGGTACGAAACCGTTCTTCACTGGCTTTCAATTTTTTTTCTGCTTCTTTTCGTTGTGAAATATCCCGCAGTATTCCCTGAGTGCCGACAAATTGTAATTTACCGTCATTCTGCTCACTGTACAAGCCCTCGGCCTCTACTTCAAAGGTGCTGGTAAAAAAGAGGTCGCGGTACTTTATTTCAAAGGGTACATAATTGCTATTTTTAGTTAAAATGACAACTTCCAGTTCCCTGGTTCTTCTATCTCCGGTTCGTCTTTCATTAATTCGATGTTTTACTTTTTCCAGGTAGCCGGGATGGATGATGGAAAATATATTCGTACCGATCAGTTCCTCCGGCTCATATCCGTAATTGCCGACAGAATCACTCAAAAAAGTGATATATCCTTCATTGTCAAGACGATAGATTATATCCGGGACTGTTTTGATGATAGAATCAAGTTTTTCATTGGATCGTTTTAATTCGGCTGTTTTCTGGGCCACCATTAATTCAAGATGGTCTTGATATTCACGATTTTCAATTCTTAGCCGGGACTTTTCAAGATTGTTTTCAATCACATGAACCAGTTCATCCAATTCTTTTACCGGCTTTAGTAAGTAATCCCAGGCGCCACGATGAAGCGCTTCAATCGCGTCGGTAATAACACCGGTGCCGGACACAACAATGATAGGGGTATCTGGGGATTCCTCGGTCACTACTTTGAGAACTTCAAGCCCATCAACTTCAGGCATACGTAAATCAACTAATATCAGATCAGGACTATATTCACGAAAGGATTCGATCCCTTTTTTTCCATCTTCCGCTTCGATTACATCATAATTGTAATCTTCCAGATGTTCCCTGAAACTGGACCGAATGGCTTCTTCATCATCTATTGTTAAAATAAGGGGCAATTTTTTCATTTATTTTCCTAAATAATGGTGCAAGGTACTTTTTTTACAACTGTTGTGCCAAAATTATTATTCAAAATTTATCAATAATCATCTTATTTGGGTTTGTGTGATTGTACAAATATAAAATAGCATTAATTATCGTCAGAAACAAAAAATTTTATTTTGAATTCCCTACAATATATGATATAATTGGTAAAAATTCAAAGTAAGGAAAATGGAATATCTCGCGGAATATAAAACTTTACTGATTATCGGATCATCTGTCTCTATTTTGACTTTTGTAGTCAGCCTGGCTGTCATACCGGTTGTTATTATTAATCTTTCACCTGATTATTTTTACGGCCGGAAAAAATCTATGCTTCCTTACCGAAATAATATACTGCGGTATACTATGCTAATATTAAAAAATCTGCTGGGATACATTCTTATATTGCTGGGTGTGATTATGCTGTTTATTCCCGGCCAGGGCTTATTATCCATCACACTGGGAATTATTTTGATAAATTTCCCCGGCAAAAAAAAGTTGGAATACAAATTCTTTTCGAATAAAAAAGTATTGCGTTTAATTAATTCCATACGCCGCCGGGCGGGTAAAGAAATTATCGTTTTCAAAAAATCAGATAGACTTTAGGAAAATACTTGACGTTCCATTCAGTGTCAGGCTCAAAGCAGTAACAATAATGCCGGCTATTAAAACGCCAATAATATTTGCCACAAAAAATTTCTTTTCATCCAGACCAATTAAAAATGCAGCCACCGCACCCGTGTAGACTCCGGAGCCTGGTAAGGGAATGCCAATAAAAACTGCAATTGCCCATTCGCCGTATTTTTCAACACCCTGCTTTATTTTTCGCTGTGTGCGTTCAATGTATTTTTGCCATAGTTTATCAATGAACGGGACTGCTGTAACAATTTTTATGATCAATTCTAAAAAAATAAAAACAACCATACCCAGGATTATGTTCGTTATGACCGCAACCAAAAATACAGTTATCCAGTTCATATCCATCTTTATAATGCCAAGGGGAATTGAAAGTCGTAATTCCATTGCCGGTACCAAAGTCCAAAAAATTATTTGTGCTATCTTCCACATTTGCGTCTCCTGTGTTTTTTCCAAAAAATACTATGAAGCAACAATTTAATAAATTTCAAGGTATCTGACGCATGATTTATTGAACTTTTTTCACTACTGTAGATCGTTGGAATTTTTACCTCTTCAATGGCAAGTCCCTTATCCACCTGTCTGATCAGAAATTCACTCTCAAACTGAAAGCCATCATAAATAAAAGAATCTAAATCAATGCGATCCAGGCGCACCAGCCGGAACCCACACTGACTATCATATATTCGCCTGCCAATTCTGGCGGAAATGATCAAAGAAGTGGTATAGTTTGATATAACTCTGGCAACCGGCATATTCCTTAAGTTAAAATCACGTCTTCCTAAAATAATATCCGCATCTGATTCTTGCTGTTTTTGAATAAAATCAATGATTCTGGCCGGATCGTGCTGTAAATCGGCATCAAGGCACAGAGCGTAGTCAAAGTTTTCTTGCTGGGCTTTCTTCAGGCCGGTTTTTAGGGCCGTTCCTTTCCCTTTATTATTGCTATGGGATAATATTTCCGTATCAGGAAGCGGAACAAGGTAATTGGCTACATTGTTATCCGAGCCGTCATCAATGACATATAAATGAATATTTTTATATAATTCTTTTAATTTACCCAAAAGTAGTGGTAATGTATGATCGGCATTATAAGCCGGTATAATGACACAGTACTTGCTTAAATCCATTCTAAAACTCACCTGTTAAATTTTCCGTGACTTAATATAAGCTGTTTTTCTAAATTTTATAATGATTGTTTATAAAATATTTGAGTTTTTTATTGGACAAAGATATTTTATCTGCTAAATTTATTCGCTTTTTAAAATTCATGCGAGAGTAGCTCAGTGGTAGAGCTCCACGTTGCCAACGTGGTTGTCGCGAGTTCAAGTCTCGTCTCTCGCTCAAAAAAAAGATAAAGGATTTCCTTTATCTTTTTTTTTACCATGACAAAGCATAAAAATATATTAACCATCCTTATATTATTGATTCCTATCGGTCTCGGTACAAAATATTATTCAGGTATCTGCTATAGATGGGTAAATAATTCCTTTAGTGATATTTTATACATCATTTTCTGGTCACTTCTGTTGTTTCTATTTGTTCCAAAACTGAAAATTCATGTTAATGTCATAACCATTGTCCTGATCACTTCCCTGCTGGAAATACTACAATTGGTAAAAACAGATTTTTTAATTCAAATCCGACAAACTTTTCTGGGTAAGCTCTTGCTGGGTACCACATTTGTTTGGTCTGATTTTTTATATTATTTGATTGGCGGGCTGATCAGCTATATGATATTAAAAATTTATTCCAAAAATGAGTCTCCGGCTAAACATTCCCGGACGGCACACTAAAAATCATATTTTTAAAAGGCCAATACAACCTCCTACTCTAAAATTTCAATTTATTTTCAAAAAACAAATTCTGGCAAAGATTTTGCTTGATAATATCGCATAAAATTTGATAAAAAATGATAAAATTCAATAAAAGAGAACAAATGATGCTTACAAAAACTTTAAAATTACAAATCGTGCTATCAGTTTTAATCACCCTTTTCCTGGTATTACTGTCCTGTGATCAAGCTATCCTTAATTCCGAACCATTGGTTGAGTTGGTATTTGAGCCGGACACTGTTTTGCCGGGGTCAACAAATATTTTAAAAGCCGTAGTCAGTGATCCGGACACAGATAAAGTAGAGATTACCTGGACCACCACCAGCGGAACCTTAAACAGGAATACCGGAACAGAGGTCAAATGGACAGCACCGGATTTTTATACTGATGTTTTCATCACTGTTACAGCAGTAGATGAACATGATGCGGAAACTTCTGTAGAAAAAATTGTCTATGTTCGCAATATTAAACCTTTTATTCAAAATTTTTCTGCTGATGCTGATATTGTGTTAATTGGCAATCGGGTTAAGTTAAGCTGCGAGGCCAGGGATGAGGAAGAGTCAAAACTCACCTACAATTTTATTTCACAAAATGGCAAAGGCACCTTTTCTGAATTGGATGGAAAAGAAAACACAAAAACCTGGAATGCTCCCTCTAATCAGGAGGACGCCGGCGATTATAATCTGATCGTAAAAGTCAGTGATTCCAATGGTGAAAGCGATTCTGATACCCTGAGTGTTTTGGTTTATTCTGATTATTCATCAGTTTGGGTGGTGGATAGTGAAAAACAAACATTAGAAAAATTTGGAAAAAATGGCGATAAAATATTGACAGCTGAGCAGGAATTGATCAAACCGATTTCTATCACAAACAATACAAATGAGTTTTACGGATGCTGGGTTGCGGATTATGAAGCGGCTAATATCTACAAAATCAGCGCAAAGGGTAAAACATTATCCACAATCGAAAATATCGGCAGAATCAGGGATATAAAAATTCATAAAGAATCCAATAAAATGGCGGCTTTAAATGTTGACAGCAACTATGTAGCAATCATCAATACCTATAACAATCGTATTGTAAAAAAAATAAAGGGTTTTACCGAGCCTAAATCCCTAACAGTTAATCAAATCAACGGAGATGTTTGGATATGCGAGCCCAATATCGACCAGGTTGTTAAATTTAATATCAATAATCCCCCTGACTCCGTGATGGCAAGTGATAAATGTACCATTATTACAGAAAATCTTAATAACCCGGTAAATGTCCAAATCGGTTACAAAACGCCTACTATTATATATATAGCGGATAAAAATGATCACGAAATCGAACGAATCGATTTTGCAACAGGAACCAGATTAAGTGCTGTAACCGGTTTTTTTCTGCCGGAACAAATCGAAGTTAGTTCACAGCAAAATGTCTGGATAATTGACCAGAACGGCCTTTATTTTTTTCCCGAAGACAATATAAATGATGTGCAGCCTTCCAATATGCTGGCCCCGACAGAATTTTTCGATCCTCATGTTATTGACATCGATGATAATGGCAATGTTTGGGTTGGTGACAACGGAAGCAAAAAATTGATCCGGATCAATCCGGTGGGCCAGGAAATATCCATATCCGGTTTTCAGTTTATCAACGATATCATTGTTAATAAGTGAAAAAAATTCACATAATGGAATAATTTTCCAATAGAAACGATTAAAAACAATAAAAAACGATAAAATTAAATAAAATATGATAAAATTTAAAACTATATTAAACACCTTTAAAACAAGTAACTTAACCAAAATTTGATAAAGTTTGATAAAAGACTGGCATTATGATTGTCATTTAATAGAAAAAAGTAAAAAGAGAATATTTATGATAACTTTAATAAAAAATACAGAAAACAGTAAACAGCAACTCTTCCCCTTTCATGTTGATAAAAACAACAGTAATGAAGAATCAGCACTTTTTGCAAATCTGCTCGGTATGGCAAAAAAAACCGTTGACAATGAAAGTAATGCATCAAATGAAAACCGGGAAGCCGCGGAAAAAGGCAATCTTTTCAAGTCCGTCGAATCACAAAAACAAGAGAACAAAGATACTGATAATATTGCCAGTGATGATAACGGAACCAGTGTCAATTTAAATGAAAACTTACCAGCACCGGGAGAGCAAATTGGTTTAAATTTAGTTATGCCGGAAAACACAGGCGCGGAAAAGCATGGTGCCGATAGTAATGAAATGATTACCGGTATCATTTTACAAGACGGTAAGATCATTAAAAATATAGTCTTTACAGCATCCTCTGCCGCTTCCGGTGATTTGCCTTCAGCTAATACGAATTCAGTGGACAATAGCAATTTAACCGTTGCTGTGAAAGAAGTGAATGCTGATAAATTGAATTCCGAAAATATTATCTTTGCTAATGGAAAGGGTATCAGCGTATCAGAACTGGAAAAACTCGGCTTTCAAAAATTAACAGATCAGTCATCTTTAGTGGATACGGAACTCAAAAAAATTGAAGCACAAATTCAGACCCTGATCAATAAAAGTCTTGCAAAAGATGACAATATTAATCTCAATGAGCAAATCAGTTCCGCTAATACCGCAAAAAATCAGAATACATCGGAAAATATAGATCAGGAGATAAAGCAGAATAGTAATCAGGAAACTCAAACAGATGGAAAAAATATTTACCATCAACAAGCAACAATAAAACCGGGAAATGCACAATTCTCCGAAAGCGTTATTGCGAAAGATAATCTCGAATCAGGGATTAACTATAAAAATTCTCAATCCGGTGAAACCGGTACAGAAATTCTCAACAAATCAGCATTAGGTCAAAAAAGTGGAGACATCCAAACAAATAATCAATCCACAAAGAATGATATGCAAAATGCAGATGACAAATCATTCCAAAACCAGCAAAACAATCCGGTATCCGATAAAGCGGCAAACCTGGAAAATGAAACAATTGCCCAGGTGAATAAATCCAATCAAAATTCCAGTGCTGAAAATAGCAGTGTTAACCACACTACCGCCAAACCCAATGATGCAGAACTGACAATGGCTTTTTCTAAAGAAGAAACGAATCTAAAAGAGAAATTGGGAGAAAATATTGCAACCGGTAGAAACAATGGTAATGAAAATAATAAGGAAGCAGGCTTCAATGATACACAGTTGAAGAATAGCGAAAGTGTGTTTGGAAATAAAAATATAAAAGGTTCTGAAGTAAACACTCATTCAGATCAAGCACAAAATACTTCTTCAACAACTATTGGTAAAGAAGAAAACAAAGTAAATTCATCCGGAGTTAACAGCCGCAACCAGGTATCAAATGAAACTATTAGAGCAGAGCAAAACACAGGAAAATCATCCGCCAATATTAACGAAAACAACTCAAGCAAAACCAATCAATTTGCCAATGACCAGATCAATATCAAGCAAATAAATGACAATAAAGCCCGGAATGAATCACCGGATATATCAGAAAATTCACAGCAGGCTGCAAAAAACGAATCAAAAGGCCAAATAAAAGAAACCTTTTTTAAAAGCAGTTCTCTTAAAGCCAATCAAAACACTAACGAGCATGTTAAGACCCAGGATAATTCAGGCACTTTTGTGACCAAATCCGCAGAAGCAAATACAACAAAAACTATCGCAACTGAGAACCCATCTGTGCAGGATAAAGATATCAGCAAAGACCCTAATTTGAACATCTCAAATCCGGAACCGGCAAAAGCTGCCATTAAAAACAATCAACAGCAAACAACAACCGCGAAGGTGGATAGTGAATCCTTTCAAGTTTCCAACAAAAATAATCAGTCGGCAAATACTGATAATTCCAATGCATTAAAAAACTCTTTTAATAGGGATATTGCAGAAAATAAATTCCAATTTACTAACAACAAGCCGACAATTGAATCCGGGAATATGAATATTGATAAAACTGAAAAGACAGCAAATACAAATCCGGAGAACACATTCATAGGCCTTAACAACACCAATAAAAATAGTAATAAAAATCATAAAACTGACGGATTGGACAATAGGGAATTGAAACCCACTATTCAAACCAATTCGATGAAATCCGAAAAGGATGATAATTTTTCTGCAACCACAGAAATTAAAAGTAAAAAAGTAAATACCGATAATTTTAATGGGGAATCACGAACCATCAACCAAAACCAGGCAACAACAAAATCAGGCCCTGCAATGGCCTCAAACACAGAACAGGAAAGTAAAAAAGTAACTGCTGACCTCTTTAATGCGGAATCACGAACTGTCAATCAGAATCAAACAAATCTGAAGAATGAGGTAAAACAGTCATCCGAGCAAATTATTACAACAGAATCAAATACAAAACAGGACAGCAACCCGGATTTCTCACAATCCTCCCGTGACAGTTATGGAAATAATGATGCAAACGAAACTGTCCATAACAAATTCACACCGGAGAAAAAATCCGACCGGAATGATAGCTTTGCTGATAAAGTATCTCAAAAGGATGAAGAAAAACAGAACAAAATCAACCCCTTAGCCGAGGCCAACCCAACCCAAAAAATTCAAACACCCACACCTGAAACACGCCCGCTGGGCTATACCGATATCAGAGGTGTCATTCAAAAAATCGAAAGAATGGTGACAGAAGCCTCCCAAAATAAACTGAACAATACAAGTTTTTCATTAGACAGCAAAGACTTCGGCAAAATGGAAATTCGTATCCGCCAAAACAGTAAAGAAGATCAGGGTGTGATATTGGTGGAAAATCAAACAATCAAAGAACAAATCCAGAAATTTATTCCGGATATCCAGGAAAATTTAAATCAAAAGGGCGCTATGATTTCAGCCATTAATGTTGAAGTCAACAGCCAGAATGAAAACACTGATCCGCAAAGCCGGTTCAGTGGCAAAAAAAATAACCGTAAAGTGGATTCAACCAACAACAATTATGCTTCCGCTTCGGAAATTGATACAAGAACAACTAAAACGCGAAGCTATGGTTACAATACCATGGAAGTCTTAGCGTAAAGGAGTAAAGTATGCTAGACACAGGCTCCATAACAGGCGATTCATTTGTTGGACAGGGAGAATTTGATGTTGAAAAATCAAGTAATGAAATGGGACGGGACGAATTCCTAAAATTACTGACAGTTCAACTTCAAAACCAGGATCCTATGAGTCCAATGGAAAGTCAGGACTTCTCTGCTCAGATTGCACAGTTCAGTCAGGTGGAACAATTGGAAAATATGTCCAATGGTATGACCAAGAGCAATGAGATCGACCTGATGCTTACACAGGCAATTACTAACACGATGTCCACAACACTTGTTGGGAAACGGGCGAAAGTTGCCGGTGACCAGGTAATGATTACAAAAGACGGAACTGCCGATGTATCCTTCAAACTTGACCGCAGCGCCAGTGCTATCAAAATCAACATTCGTGATGCCAAAGGAAATACCATCAGAACCATCGAAAAAACCGGAATGGTGGAAGGTAACCACACGGTGAACTGGGACGGCCTCGATAAAAATGGTGAGAAAATTTCTCGTGATAAGGAATATACCTTTGAAGTCGAAGCTATGGATTCCGATGGCAATTCTGTTCCAGTCACTCCCTATATGGTTGGTGTAATACAAGGCGTTGAGTATGCGGATAACTCAACACTTTTGATCATGAACACAGGGCAGAAAGCACCCTTTTCAACCGTGCTGGAAGTCATTGCACCTGAGGATTTTTAATTAAACCGGTGAGATTACTATGAAGATAAGTGATTTACAATTCAACAGAAATTTACAGAATATTGATGCTACCAGAAAGCATCAGAATATTCCGCAATCGAATTCATTCAAACCTGCTGAGAAAAATGAACACCGGAAAAATTTTGCAGAAGTTCTGGGCAATCAGTTACAACCCCAAAAAGAGATTGTATTTTCTGCCCATGCCAAGCGAAGAATTACTGACAGAAATATCACTGTCGATCTTGAACGGTTGGAATCCGGTATCGAGCAGGTCAATAAAAAGGGATCAAACAATTCATTGGTAATGATTGACAAGGATGCCTTTATCGTGAATGTAAAAAACAAAACCGTTATTACTGCTGTCGACCAGCAGTCAATGCAGAACAATGTTTTCACAAACATTGATAGTGTTGCAATAGTATAAAAATGAACAATACAGGGCTGGCCCTCGCAGAGGAGGCCCTTCATCCGCCGAATGATTGACGCGGATATTAAAACAAGGAGGTCACAATGGCTTTATCATTTCAAATTCCGGTTTCTGCTTTATCACAACATCAAAACAGAATCGAATTACTCAGTAAAAACATTTCCAACTTAAACACCTTTGGTTACAAAGGCAGCCGGTTAACTTTCATGGAAACATTGGGAAGTGTTTCCGGCGTCAGCCAGTTTCAATTCAAACAAGGTAATATTACCGCCACCGGCCGTACCACAGATATGGCAATTGACGGCGACAGTTTCTTTGTATTAAAAAATTCAAACAGTGAAAACACTTATTCCCGACTTGGTGCTTTCAATATTAATGAACAGGGACGTTTAGTAAATACTGATGGCGATGTTGTACAGGGATGGCTTCGCGATATCTCACTGAATAATCCAACATTATCAAAAACCATGAGCGATATTGTTGTTGATCCCAATCTGAAAAAACCCGGCCAGGCAACGGAAAATGTGTTCCTTTCAGGCAACCTTAATTCGGGTATTGAATCTGTCAAAGAGGTGTGGGAATCAGCCACAGGCTTCGCGGCCAATGATAATATTATTGAAAGTAGCGGCGTTACACTTCCTTTAACAGTTACCAGTGGTGTAAATGATCAATTCAATGTCAGTTTTAATGGTGGTGTTGACGAAACCGTAACCCTGTCAGCCGGTAATTACAACTCGCTGGATAGTTTAGCGGCGGAGATCAATGCAAAAATAAGTACCAATGCCAATCTTTACGGCAAAATTCAGGCTTTCAATGCAGGTGGTGTCCTGCAGATTAGAAACACTGCCGGCACAAATGGCGATGTTATGACACTTTCTGCCGGTACCAATGATTTGCTTTCCAGCATCAATGTCACACCGGATTCTTCAACCTATCAGGAACCTACAACCAATACTGAACTCAATTCCCTGCTACAGGTAACCAAAGCATTACAAGATGACGATACAATTGAAATTACCGGAAAAGATTCCTCCGGTGAAAGTATATCAGCGACCTTTACCTATGGTACCGACGGAACAACTGTAGAGGATTTATTGAGCACTATAAATACTGCTTTTTCCGGTAGCGCAGAAGCGACCTTTGAAGATGGGAAAATTATTCTCACTGATCTTGAATCAGGAGAAAGTAATTCCACAATCAGTATGGTGACTTCCAACTCCAGTGCCGGGCAGATCACAATCCCGAGCTTTACCAATAGCGCCGAAGGGTATACGGCAAGAGTTACCACTTCTGTCATTGCTTATGATAGTTTAGGCAACAGCCATAATGTTACCCTCGATTTTATTAAACCAGATAACAGCAGTGAAAATTATGGTAAATGGGACTGGGAAGCTTCAGTAGGCGGAAATGAAAATATCATTAACGGTGGCTCCGGTTCAGTCGAATTTGACGCCGATGGTAATCTAATCGCTTTCCGGTATGACGGCGGCGTGGACTCACTTTCCATTGATCCGCAAAACGGCAGTGAGTCCATCAAGATGAAACTACAGGTTGGCGCCCAGGGTGAATACTCAGGCTTAACTCAATTTAATACTGTCAGCAGTGTAGAAGTCAGAGACCAGGATGGAAATGCAGCGGGTAAAATAAATGGTATAAAAGTTGAAACTGATGGAAGCATTGTTGCTTCTTTTACAAATGGAACCGAAGATATGATCGCTCAGTTAGCCATGGCTAAATTCTCTAATCCTAACGGGTTAACTAACATGGGATCAGGAAATTTCAAAGAAAGTGCTGATAGTGGCGTGGCCAATATTGGAAAAGCCGACAGCCAAAATTCTGAAATTATTTCCGAATCTCTGGAAAGTTCTACCATGGACCTGGCTGACCAGTTTTCAAAATTGATTGAAGCACAGAATGCCTACCAGGCTTCTGCCAGGGTTGTCAATACAATTCAGGAAATTGCTGACCAGGCAGTAAGTTTGAAAAGGTAAGCGCTAGTTGAAATTATAACCAATAATCCGCCCGGGCATGATTCCCGGGCGGATATACAAATTAGAAGAGTGATATGGATATTGCTACAATTCTCGGTATTGTTTCAGGTCTTACATTAGTTGCGATGGCGATTTTAGGTAATGGTGAAATCACAACCTTTTTACATTTGCCATCGCTAATGATTGTTGCCGGCGGAACCGGCGCTGCCATTTTTGTCAATTTTGCCATGAAAGAAGTTTTCGGTGTTATGAAAGTCGTTCGAAAGGTCTTTACCGATGACGGGCGTTCAGAAGTGGAAACTATTGAAGTTTTTGAAGAACTAGCCAAGCGCTCAAGACGTGAAGGTATACTGGCAATTGATAAATACCTGTCAAATGTAGAAGATGAATATATGAAAGCGGGGCTTGAGATGGCAGTCGATGGAACTGAGCCCGAAACAATCAGAGAAATTATGGAATCAGAATTAAATTACTTAATTGAAAGACATAAAAAAGGACAGCAAATATTTATATCATTAGGGACCTATTCGCCGGCTTTTGGAATGATTGGTACATTGATAGGTCTTATTAATATGCTCCAGGGGCTGGAAGACCCTTCATCTTTGGGTGAAGGAATGTCAGTCGCCCTGATCACTACTTTTTATGGTGCCTTCATGGCCAATTTGTTGTTTTTGCCGATTGCCGGTAAACTCAAGATCAGATCAGATCATGAAGTTGTCCACAAAGAAATGGTCATAGAAGGAGTTTTGGCAATCCAAATGGGTGAACACCCGAAAAATCTGGTCAGAAAATTACTCAATTTCCTGCCGCCCAATGTCAGGCAGGAATTTCTAATGGACGAAAGTGATTCGGAAAATGAGTAAGCGAAAAAGAGGAAACAATGATTTTGAAGAGCCATCATCGCCGGCATGGATGACCACCTATGGCGATATGATGACATTGTTGCTTTGTTTCTTTATACTGCTTCTCTCTTTTGCCAATGTTGATGAAGTTAAATTTTCTACAGCCATGTATTTTTTACAAGGCGCCCTTGGGATTTTACCGGAAATGGATTCCACTAACGAAAGTTCCAAAATACAAAAAATGAAAGAAATTAAACTGGAAGAAAATGTCAAAAAAATTGATGAAATCAGCCAGGAAATGGGACTTCAGAACGATGTTACCGTAGAGATAACGGAAGGCGGCATGCTTATTCGACTCGGCAGTAAAATCTTATATAAATCCGGCAGCAGTGTCTTAAAAGAAGAGTCTTACCCCGTTTTAGATGTTGTTGGAGAAACCATTAACAGCGGGGTCCGGGAAGTCATGATAGGAGGACACACCGATGACATTCCCATTAGCACGGGAAAATACAGATCAAACTGGGAGCTGTCTGCAGAAAGAGCCATATCAGTCGTCAAATACCTGGTAGATTATGTCGATGTTGATCCCCAAAAATTAGTGGCCGCCGGATACTCTGAATATCGTCCACTGGTTCCAAATACCTCTCCGGAAAACCGTGCGGAGAACCGGCGTGTTGAATTTCTTATTAGCTGGTAAAGTTCACTAGGAAAAATATTCCTTATCTCTTTCGAAGCATCTTATCTTTTTAATAAAATCCTTCCTGGTTTACAAACACAATATTTTTCCTGTTTCTAAAATGAAATTACTCCGGGTACGAACAAAAACTATTATTTTTTATTTTAATTATCCTGTTTATAATATTCCATATAAGGAATGCCTGATAATATTATAGATATTACAACAGTAACCCTAATTGTTGACAATAAGTTACGGAATCTGAAAAAATCTTTCAGTTTGTTTAAATTGGGAATTCATAAAACTATAATTACAACATTTTATTATTGTTTTGTCACCCTGATAATTTCATTCCCTATAATTCAAAGAAATAAAATTTCGTCCGCCACCATCTTATTCTAATTCGTCGAATATGTGGCACAAATTTTGAAAAAATCAAAAAGTATCAAAAATTGAGAGCGAAAACTAAAATTTCATAAAAAGGAATAATTGGTAGTTATGGCAAAAGTAAAAAAAGAAAAAAAGAAAAAAACCAGCAAAAAAAGTGGTAGCAAAAAAGGCGCAATTATTATCATCATAATAGCAATTTTAATTTCCATTGCTACTATCATTATGACCAAATTAGTACTCTGGCCCAGATACCAGGACTACAAAGCCAATAAGAAAAAAGCCCAGGTTGAACAGATCGAACCATCAAAAAGAGAAGTTGGCGATATTTATGAAATGGATAGTTTTACTGTCAATACCTATCAGAGTGCCGGCCGGAGATTCGCAAAAATAAAGGTATCTTTGGCGACTTCGGATAGTGACGTTATTGATGAATTAGAAAAACGCAATCCCCAAATTCGTGATCTTCTCATTAAATATTACCGCTCCAAAACAGTTGCCGATCTCACTCATCCCAGTTTTTCCGATTCATCCGCCGCTGTACTGGTGGAACAAATCAATGACATAATATCCAAAGGAAAGGTTACCCATTTATTTTATCAGGAACTATTAATCCAATAAATAAGAAATTAACAAATGGCTAAAATATTATCACAGGAAGAAATTGACAATCTATTAACGAATGTCATAGAAGGGAAGGACGAAGACGAGTCGGCGGCGTTGGAGCCGAAAAAAAAGGTTACCACTTATGACTTCAAACGCCCTAACCTGATTTCCAAAGAACAATTAAGACTGCTGAGCAACATTCACGAGGCCTTTGTTCGCAGTATTGCTGTTTTCTTATCAGCACAATTGAGGATGATTGTGGAGATGGAATTGATCGGTATTGACCAGATCATGTATTCGGAATTTGTAATGTCAATCTCCTCCCCGGGAGCAATCTATGTTGGTGAAATCGATGAACCCTATTCAAAACTGATTTTGGAAATGAGTCCGCAGCTGGTGGCGCTGACAGTTGAGAGATTATTTGGCGGCGAGGGCACCTATACACCGGCCACGCATACTGTCTCTGTTATCGAATTAAAAATCATGCGCCGGATTGTAAATAAAATTGCCGAAGAGATCAGTCATAAATGGGAAACAGTAAAAAAGTTCAATTGTGATTTCAACCGTTTTGAGCACAATGCCGAATTTGTTCAGATCGTACCGGCTTCCGAACCGGTCATTGTCGCTTCCATCGAGGTGAAAGTAAGGGGTACCAGTACTATGCTGAATATTTGTTATCCCTATGTCTGGATTTCCAATGTCATTTCCAATCCCGAAGTTCAGCAAAAAATTATGTTTGGTAATGTGGAAAGGAACCAGGAACACTCAAAATTGGTCAATGAAAATGTTCACAATACGGATATTGATTTACAGGCCATTTTGGGAAAAAGTAAATTAACAATCTCAGATTGTCTCAATTTAAAAATTGGGGATGTTATAAAACTTAATACAAAATTGAATGATCCGATTTCCATTACATCCGGCGATAAAAATCTATTCAAAGGCAATGTCGGGAAAAAGGATGACAACTATGCAGTAAAAATATCTGATTTCAGAAAGGATCTATAAATGGATATTAATGGAATAAATGAGATGTTGGCAAATAATTTTGATGATATTAATGAAATTATCAAACAATCCTTTAACCAATTGTTTGGCAGGGATATTAAACTAAGCCAAAAGATTTCCGATGAAACGAATACAATAATCGCAATCTCGGAAGCAGAATATCCGCGCCTGCACATATCCTTTCGATCAAAAGGAAAAAATACCCTGAATCATTTGGTGACAATGAATCCCACTCTTGGCCTGAAACTTTTTGCCTGGATGATCGGTGATGAGCCGGACACTGAATTCGGAGATGAACATGTAGAAGGTCTTCAGGAAGCTGCCAGTCAGATATTTGGTCAGATTCAGACTGCTTTTGAAGCGGACGGCAATCCATTAAAAATCGATGAAATTAAAATTAAATCCTTTGATTCGGTGGAAGAAGCCATTGGAACCATTGATGAAGAAGAAGGAAGCGCCAGCATCTATACCGCGGAAATTGATGAAGAATACGACATAAGACATTATGTATGGTTTGTCGAATCCAATGAAGTGGCAGAAGATGTTGAAAAATCCGTGGAGGAAGACATATTGGGCAATCTTGAAGAGGAAGAAGAGAAAGTAAATGTCAATCCCACCAGCTTTCAGGATTTTGATAATGAAAAAACCAGTGGCGATGATTCACGAAATATTGATATGCTGCTGGATGTGGATCTGGAAGCAGTCGTGGAACTGGGCCGGAAATCTATTCCCATCAAAGATGTCCTGCAACTGGGCCGGGGTTCAATTATAGAATTAAATAAAACTGCCGGTGAACCACTGGATATTTTTGTAAATAACAAGAAATTGGCAGAAGGTGAAGTGGTGGTGGTGGATGAACGGTTTGGCATTCGTATCACCCATTTAATTGATCCCAAACAAAGATTACAAAATCTAAAATGAAATTCATCGATCGCAATAAAAAAAACCACCCGGCTAAAATGAACATGATCGCCCTGTTTTTTGCAATCATTGCAATCGCAGGGGTATTCCTAAGTGTTAGGGACATGAACCAACCTGAAGACAAAAAAGAACAGGTGGAAAAATTGAAGGCAATCGCTCAGGATACCACCATCAAAAATATCAATATCGAGTATAAAGAATCTGATTCGGGTAAATTTTCAAATGAATCAAAGTTGCCCTCCACCACCGGTTATACCAAAAAATTCTTCCAGTCAATGCTCACTGTGCTGGCCCTTTTATTTCTCATTCTGATAGTTGTCTATATTTTTAAAAAGAAAAACAATCTTAATTTTAATAATGCCACCAATATTAAAATTATCGATCGAAAATATCTGGGACAAAAACAATACCTCGCAACGGTATTGGTGGACGATGAAAAACTCCTGCTGGGGATTACCGATCATAGCATCAATTTGATAAAAACACTGGATACTGATGTTGAAAATGAAGATGTTAACAAAAACTTTTCGGAACCACAATCAGAAACCTTCCCTAAAATCCTGGGAAAAATCAGAAAAAAATGAAAATGAATAAATTCAACAAACTATTAATCGTTCTTTTGATTATGATTATGCTTTTGCCGGTTTTGGCAACAGCACAATCCACTGTCCCAAAAGTCACTTTCGGACTGGAGCAATCAAATAATCCGGAAGATTTTGTGCTCACGATGAAATTGGTCCTTTTCTTTACTGTATTGACCCTGGCGCCCTCCATTGTCATTATGATGACCTGTTTTACACGAATTATTATTGTTTTTCACTTTTTAAGAACCGCTATGGCGACACAAACTGTGCCTTCTAATCAAATTCTGATCGGCCTGGCCCTTTTCATTACATTTTTTGTTATGAAACCGGTGATCACGGACATCAATGAAAATGCGGTTCAACCCTATGTGCGCCAGGAAATTGATCAGGCCGAAGCCTTTGAAAATATTCAAAAGCCCCTAAAAATATTTATGCTGAAGCAGACCCGCGATAAAGACCTGGGTTTATTTATTGATCTTCGCGGTGAAGGTCTGCCGCAATCCAAGCAGGATTTGGATCTTTCTGTTGTTGTTCCCGCTTTTATCATCAGTGAATTAAAAACTGCATTTCAGATCGGATTTCTGTTATATTTGCCAATGCTCCTAATCGATATCATTGTCGCCAGTGTTCTCCTCTCTATGGGTATGATGATGCTGCCACCGATGATGATATCCATGCCAATGAAAATTTTACTCTTTGTACTAGTCGACGGCTGGTACTTAATCATTGAATCTTTAGTGGAAGGATTTGTCTAATATGAATGTTGATTATGTAATATTTATTACCAAAGAAACATTAAAAACAGCCATGCTTTTATTAGCACCTGTTCTCGGTGCCGGTTTGATTGTCGGCGTTCTGGTTTCACTCTTTCAAACCGTGACTTCAATTCGGGAAATGACGCTTTCCCTGATTCCAAAAATGGCGGCGGTAGCCATTGTTATCCTGCTGCTGATTCCATGGTTCCTCGATGTTTTATTAACTTTTACCCAGGAAATTTTCAAACAAATTCCTCTGATGGTAAAATAAAATGTTTGAGTTGTTCGACAAAGCCCATATAATTGTTCCGGGAGCAATGCTGGTAATGGCGCGCCTGTCGGGAATGTTTTTAACCTTTCCGGTTTTCAGCGCCAACTTTCTGAATGGCCGCATAAAAATCACAATGATCGTCATGTTTACAATCCTGATCAGCCCGGCCTTTTACACCTCCTATCCACCAGTGGATAATCCGTTGCATCTGGGGGTACTGGTGATCAAAGAATTATTTGTCGGATTTACCATTGGTTTTGGTACTTCGGTCATCTTTGAAACCTTTAAAATCGCCGGCAGTTTTGTTGGCCGTCAAATTGGCCTCTCCATGTCCCAGGTGATTGATCCGAACACGAATCTCAAAACGCAGATCATCAGCCAGATTTTTTACTTATTGATCATTATTTACTTCGTTGTCAGTAATGGACACTATCTTTTGATAGAGACCTTTTATAATAATTTTAAGCTGATACCTCTGGGGATTGCCTACTTTCCGGCATCCCTGGGCAGAAATATCATTCGCACCGGTTCTGATGCTTTCAGTTTAGCACTGCATTTTGCCGGTCCCACCATTATTTTCATGTTATTGGTGGAAGCGGCGGTGGCCATTACTGTCCGGGTAATGCCGCAAATGAATGCCTTTTTTATCACATTGCCGCTGAGAATCGGATGCGGCATTTTTGCACTGATTAATTCAATGAATATTTTTCAACTGATGTACGCTACCATTTACGAACATGTTTATCAATATATCGGTAGCAGTATATCGAATATCCAAGGAGTTTAATTTGCCTGAACAAACCGGTCAGGACAAAACCGAACAACCGACGGCGCGACGGCGTGAACAATCGCGGGAAAAGGGCCAGGTTGCACGAAGCCAGGATTTAAATTCCGTAGCTGTCCTGCTGGGTGGACTGGTGATGTTGAAATTCTTCGGCGACCGGGCAGTGCAGGGAATGGCGGATTTTTCAGTATATATTTATCGCAATCTTTCTACTTTTAAGTTCACGAGAACTTCCATTCCCCTGCAATTTTATCAATATCTCAACTATATTGTTTTAACGTTTGCGATTATCTTAGTGGGCATCGGCGTTTTTCCGATCATATCCAACCTGGCGCAGGACAAATTCAGGATTAATTTTTCCAAAAAAGCACTGGAACCGAAATTTTCCGAATTAAATCCCATTAAGGGGCTTAAAAAATTATTTTCCATGAATTCCCTCGTAGAATTAGTCAAAGGAATATTCAAATTTGCTATAGTCGGTCTGCTGGCCTATACTGTGATACGGAAATATCTTGTATCCAATGAATTCTGGGCAATGTATAATGCCAGTGTGCAGGAGTTAGGTGTTTTTTTTGGCAAAGTTCTTTTTGAAATTGGTTTTAAATCTGCGGCGGTCTTGCTACTGCTCGGTCTGGCTGATATGGGATTTCAAATTTACCAAAATGAAAAAAAAATGAAAATGACCAAGCAGGAAGTAAAAGACGAGCGCAAGCAATTCGAGGGTAATCCTGAAGTAAAAAGCCGAATGCGGCAGATCCAGCGACAGATGTCGCGAAACCGCATGATGACCGATGTGCCGGAAGCCACAGTTGTGGTTACCAACCCGACTTACATCGCTATCGCTATCAAATACGAACCCAAAGAAAAACATGAAGCCCCCAAAGTTGTTGCCAAAGGAAAACGAAAAGTAGCAGAAAGAATCAGGGAAATTGCCAAAGAAAACAATGTCCCGATTATTGAGGACAAACCACTGGCCAGAGGATTGTATGAAATCGTTGAAATCGGTATGGAAATTCCCTTTATGTTTTACCAGGCGGTGGCTGAAGTTTTGGCAAAAGTTTATGCAATGAAAAAAAAGAGGAAGTTTTAATTGGCAGACAGAGCAACCATCTTAAATGATCGTAGTAATATTTACCTGGCCGCTGTAATCGTCATGATCCTTGCGCTGATGATCCTGCCAATCCCCTCATTTTTGATGGATGTTGCCCTGGTCATGAGTATTACCGGCGGCCTGATTATTTTATTTGTCTCACTCTATATCAATAATCCCCTGGAATTTTCTGTTTTCCCCAGTATTTTGCTGATTGTCACCCTCTTTCGCCTGTCACTGAATATATCCACAACCCGCTTGATTCTCGGCGAGGGATACGCCGGCGAAGTTATTGAAGCTTTTGGTAACTTTGTTGTAGGCGGCAACTATGTGGTGGGAACCGTTGTATTTCTGATTTTGGTAATTATCAATTTCATTGTAATAACTAAAGGCTCCAGCCGGGTGGCTGAAGTATCCGCCCGGTTTACCCTGGATGCCATGCCCGGTAAGCAAATGGCCATTGACGCCGATTTGAACGCCGGCCTGATCGATGATGAAGAAGCCCGCCGGCGCCGTACAGAAATTGCCAATGAGGCGGAATTTTACGGTGCCATGGATGGTGCCTCAAAATTTGTTCGTGGTGATGCAGTTGCCGGTTTGCTGATTACATCTATTAATATTTTAGGTGGTTTGGCGATCGGTGTATTTCAGCGGGGTATGAATTTTGCCGATGCCGCTAATCAATACACATTACTGACAATAGGTGACGGCCTTGTGGCACAGATTCCGGCCCTGATCATATCCACTGCAGCCGGTGTTATAATTACCCGCACAGCCGGCACTTCTGGTATGGGCGTACAGATCACCGGCCAGTTGCGCAAGCAGCCCAAATCAGCTATGATCAGCGCTGCTATTCTCTTTTTCCTGGGCCTGATGCCCGGTCTTCCCTTCCTTCCTTTTTCAATCATCGCTGTGATCATGGGTACTGTTGCTTATGTTGTTAAAAATGCTGAAGAAAAACAGGCGGAAGAATTATTGCTTGCCGACGAGGAACAGGAAGTTGAAGAAGAGGAAGAAGAAAAAATAGAGGATTTTCTGCACCCTGATCCCTTTGAAATTGAGATCGGATATGGTCTTATTCCACTGGTAGATGCTGAACAAGGCGGCAATTTACTCAAGCGAATTTCCACCATCAGAAAAAGTCTCGCCCTGGAACTGGGGGTTATAATTCCGCCCATTAGAATCCGGGACAATATTCAATTAAAATCAAACGAATATGTCTTCAAAATTTACGGCATTGAAAAAGGCAAGGGTGAAGTCCTGTTGGGTAATTACCTGGTTCTAAATGTAGATGACGACTGTGATTTACAGGGATATGAAACAATCGAACCGACTTTTGGACTGCCGGCACTCTGGATTTCCGGAAAAGACCGTGAAAAAGCTGAAATCGCCGGATACACTGTGATCGAACCGCCGGCAATCATCGCCACACACCTGATGGAAACACTAAAGAAATATGCCCATCAATTATTAAACCGGCAGGAAACCCAAAAGATGTTGGACCACCTGAAGGAAAGTCATCCGGCGGTGGTTGAAGGTGTTGTTCCCGATTTAATTTCATTAGGGTCTTTGACACAGATTTTAAAAAACCTGTTGTATGAGCGGATTCCGATTCGAAATATGGTCAGCATTCTGGAAACCATTGCGGACAAATCAGAAGTCACTAAGGATTCCACTGTTTTGACGGAATATGTCCGTAAAGACCTGGCGGAAACCATAACCAATTATCTCAAGCAGGGAATGGAAACCATCAATGTCGCCACTTTGGACCCACGCCTGGAAGACCATCTCATGCAGCTGATCAAAGAAGGCAAGATCAATTCACAAAACCTCGGCCTCTCACCGGACCAGGTTAACAAATTATTTGAGGATATATCAAATAAAGCTGAGGAAATGTCAGAGGTTGGCAGCCAGCCGATTTTGATCGTTTCCCCACCGGTTCGCCATACAGTGAAAAATTTTATCGAACCGGTATTTCCAAATTTAAATGTCATATCATATAATGAATTAACTGCTGATACTGAAGTAAAAACAATGGGAGAAATAGGATATCCAAATGGAAACTAAAAAATACACCGGAAAATCATTTCAAAATGCCGTTGAAAAAGCAAAAATGGAAATGGGCGAAGATATCATCATCATTGATACCCAGGAAATCATGAGTGGTGGATTTCTGTCCGAAGAAAAAAAATTAGTGGAAATCCTGGTCTCAACATCCGAAGGTGATGAAAATGAACAGGAAGACAGGCCAGAGCCACTCCGGAATGAAACAGAAAAGAAGCCCTCTCCTGCTCCTTCACAGCGGAAAGCAAACGCTTCGGTTTTACCTAAACGGATCAGTAAAAACCTGCAGTATACTTATCTCAGCAATGAACTGGAAAAATTAAATGATTATGTCAGCAAACTCCTGTTCGCTGATTTTCCAAAGATCCTGATCGACTACCAAAAAATTCTGGTGAGAACAGGTGTCACGGAATCCGATGCTGTTAAACTTATTTCCCAGGTTCAGAACCGGTTGAAAGGAATTCCCGTGCTCTCAAAAAGTATCGTTATGGGAAGCCTGGAAGCAGCAACGCAAATGTATCTGAAAGGCCGCCAGTTAATTCGCAATTATGAACAAAGAGTGATTGCTGTGGTTGGCCCGGCAGGTGTCGGAAAAACCCTTTCCATCATGAAACTGGCCACCAACAAACAAATTGTCGGCGAAAGAAGAGTCGCCATTGTATCCACAGATTGCTATCGTATAGCTGCCGGTGAAACCCTGGCAAAATTTAATAAACTCACTTCCATACCAGTACACGAGACACGAAATGCGGAAGAATTTTCCAGTGTTATCGCAAAATTGAACAAGGCGGATATTATATTGGTAGATACACCCGGCAACAATATTCAGGAAAATAAATATTTTTCTGAGATGGAAACCTATTTTCAAAAAGTACCAAGTATCAAGAAACTACTGGTTTTATCAAATTCCTATGACCAGCGCATAATCGAGGATTACCTGAATGAATACAGAAAAATGGATATAACTGGCATGATTATTACAAAGCTAGATGAACTGAAGTATCCGGGCAAGGTCCTGTCAATAGCAATGGCAACAAATCTGCCTATTTATTATTTGGGAACAGGACAATCAATTCCCGGCGATATTTTGGAAAATCGAGAAGGACTGCTTTGGAGCCTTTTGGAAGAGAGAATAAAGGAATTGCTGAATGACTGATCAGAAAAAATCTTTGCTGAGTTTTAATAATCAAAACTCGACTCGCCCAAAGATCATAACCGTCACCAGCGGCAAAGGAGGTGTTGGAAAAACAAACCTCAGTGTCAACCTGGCGGTATTACTTAGCAAACTAAAGAAAAAAGTGCTTCTTTTTGATGCGGATATTCATCTGGGGAATGTTGACCTTTTTCTTGGTATCAGAACACAATATACCATAGCAGACGTTGTAGCAGGCAAGAAAACTCTGAAGGAAGTAATCGTCACAGGACCGGAAAATATCGACATTTTACCGGCCTCATCAGCTGTGACGGAAATGATTGAGATGGGTGATGATGTTATTCGAAAATTGGGCTTTGTGTTTTCCCGGTATGAAAATAATTATGATTATATAGTAGTGGATTCCGGCGCCGGAATCAATAACCAGGTCTTACCCTTTGTCCTCGGAGCCGATAAGGTTGTGGTACTGGTGACAAAAGATCCGGCCTCTATTGCTGATGCCTACGGTATGATCAAGATCATTAAAAAATATCATAAAAAACTGCCCATTGCCCTGGTGGTGAATATGGTACAAAATATCACCGAAGGAAAATCCCTCTATAAAAAGATGGACCTGATGGTCAATCGCTTTCTGGGAGGCAATATTTTTTATGGTGGCTGTATCAAAGAAGATGTGCGAATAAAGGACTCCATTCGCACCCAGATTCCATTGTCCATCAAATATCCAAATGCCGATTCAACACAAATTCTGAAAAATATTACCCGTAACATAATAAATATTCCAATTGATGATAATTTTACTAAAGTCAAATTTTTTGACAGAATAAGTGCGAACAAAAATATTCCCTTGGGAGATTGATTAAATGACAAAAATTATTTACCTGTTTTCCTTATCCGTTGCATTGCTGTCCTTTATTTTGGGTACCATGAACAGCCATATCAGCTTGTTTACCTCCTTTGTCCGCAGTTCAATTGTATTTCTTGGTATTCTTTTTGTCTTTTCAATTAGTGGACAAATATTGAAATGGATAATACAAAATAATGAAGAATCTACTGCTCTTCAGGTTCAAAAATCTAAGGAACCGGAGCCCAAAGAGAAAGCAGAAGAGAACAAAGAGGAAAATGAAGAGGTCGAAGAATGAGTAATGCAGCACAATATCAAAATGCTGAAGATCTTGTCCAGCAATATGTAGAAACCAAAGACCCTAAGATCAAAGAAAAAGCTATAAAAAACTATTTGCCCCTGGTAAAATATATTGTCGGACGAATCAATCTGCCTCGTGAAAATGTATTGAAACGGGAAGACCTCAACCAATATGGCATTGTCGGCTTGCTGGATTCCATTGAACGCTATGATCCCGGCGTTGGCGTCACCTTTAAAACCTTTGCCTACAAACGGATTCACGGCGAGATTGTTGATGCCATTCGAAAATCCGGTGTTCTTAGCAGAAGCCAGATGAATAAAATCTCAAAACTGCTTGCAGCTATTGAGAAACTAAAAAGTGAGCTGGGGCGTGAGCCTTCAAGTTCTGAAATTGCCGATCAAATGGGTATTAGCCTTAGCGCATTACACAAAATTCAAAACACAATGTCTCTCACCTTTACACTGTCCCTGGATGAAAAAATCGGACAGGACAATGAAGAATCCTACACCAGAAAAGATATGATCGCCTCTGATCTGGAAGAGCAACCGGATGAGCAATTACAAACCAAAAGTTTAAAAGAAGAATTAAAATATCACATCAAAGAATTGCCCGAAAGAGAAAGAATTGTTCTCGCCCTTTATTATTATGAAGAACTGACACTCAGTGATATCGGGCAGGTATTAGGTATTAGTGAAAGCAGAGTATCGCAAATTATGAATAAGACATTATCTATATTACAAACCAAACTGAAGTAATTCATAAAGGATTGCAATTATGGATCATATTGATACACATCAATATAATCCCACTGAGGTTATCCATTCGATCCGTAATGTCGATCGGGATACCCATCAGGAAAAGAAGAAGAAAGACAAAAAACAACACCCGAAAAAAGATAAAACAAAAATGAAATCACACAAGAACCATACTGACGACAAAGAAACTATTGGGAGTAAAATTGATCTTACAATCGGCTAAAATCAAAGGTCTGATCCTGCTGGTAATAATTTTTGCCGCCACAGTTACAGCTCAGGAACAAGTTAATCTTCTCACCAGGGAATATCCCGAGTACCGCCGTTTTATTCTGGATATCCCTTTTAATGAAGGCGAAACTTACAACAGTGTTATCAAGCCTGTTATCAGCACTATGGCCGATTCCGGGGAATTTTCAATTCTGATCACCTCACAAAAAGCCCGGACTTTTAAAGGTGAGAGTTTACGCAAATCCGAAGGCAACATTCCGGTCAGGTTTACCATTTCCTACCCCGATTCAAACCAAATATTGATTCAGGGCAAAACCATACCTTTCGATAAGATCACCTCTTTTTATATTATCGACGAAAATAAATATGTTTTTGATATTTATGAATATAGTGTGGATGATAACTATTATTCCAATTCTGTCCAATTGCTGAATCCCGAAGACCAAGCAACCAAAGGAGCCGTATCAAGCGAAGATACAAACCTTGCCACCTCAATTGTCAATAAAGTCAGGAAAGCACGCCCTGAAAACACTACTGTCAACTTGCTGACAAAATCCCTAAAAACCGCCGGCATGATATTATCCGGCCTGATCTTTTTGCTTTTCGCCACTTATTTCATCATAAAGATATATTCCGGCCGGAATATTTTTCAGGATATTGCCGGAATGTCTCAACCTGGCCCCGGTAAAGAAAAACCGAATAAGCGGCCTCCCCAAAGAAAGCCATCAGAGTACTCTCGAAAACAAGCCCAAATTGACAAGCAAAACCAATCAGCGGAAACAGATATCTACAGTTACAACACAAAAAGAGAGACGCCGGTAATCAATGAATCAGCAATTAACTCAATGCTTTTTGATAAAAAAGAAAAACAGATCAGAAAGATAATGCATCAGAAAAAATTAAACTATAATGAAGCCGAGATGCTGTTTAATCTTTCGCATAAAAGTTAAGATTTAAATGAATAATGAACCGACATCTTATCCTGTTACTTACAATCTTGAAGATCTCAAAAAACGGCTGGAAATAGGAATGCAGGTAAAAGGCCGGATTTTGGAATGCCCAAAGAAAAACCGCTATATCCTGAGAATCCGGGGGTACAACATCTACACTGAATCCAATAAGAAATTTGATAGAAACGATGAAATCCTGCTTACTGTTAAGAAGATTAGCCCCAACCTTGTGTTGGATATGAAAAAGGCCGGACACTATGTGGACCCTGATAATAATCAAGCCGATATCATAATTTGATGGATCAAAATTTGAATAAAAAGAACAAATATAACGGAACCCTGTTAAAAGATTATGTCACCACTGTGACTCTGCTGGAGAATATGTCTGATGGCATTTTCATCCTGTCAGACCACGGACAGATACAATATGCTAACCATTCGGCAACCACAATGCTGCATGCAGATGCCGAACATCTGATCGGCCGCTATTTCGATGACTTTCTGCTATCACAAGAATCCAACCAGAAAAAATCAGCCAATCCCTCCAATCTACTGGATAAATTGAATGATGGAATTTTCAGCAATATCGAAACCGTACTGGTGAATAATAAGCATGAAATACCGGTGATCATCAATATTAATTTGATCAATGACAATGGTGATAAAAACCGCTATTTAATTGTCACCGCCAAAGATATTTCACAATGGAAAAACCTGGAGAAGGAATTACAGGAACAGCAGGCGGTTACTATTTCACGACACCGGTTAAAACTCATCGGCGAACTTTCCGTTGGCCTTGTTCATGAGATTACCCAGCCATTGCTGGCGCTCAAGATGCGGTCAGAACTACTGCAGGAAAAAATCAATAACGACCAAATATCAAAAAAAGATATCAATTCTAATTTTACACAAATATTCGAACTGATCACCAGGATCGAAAACACGATCCGGAATGTTCGGGATTATGCCCATCAGACAGAAGACGATGCGATTACCGATGTAATGATTGATGATATTATTCTGGAAGCCATGAAATTAATTGAATATGAATTAACCGAGAACCGCATCCGGTTTTTTATCAACAAAGAAGAAGAATTACCCAAGATAACAACGAATAAGGTCATGCTGGAACAAGTCTTTTTGAACTTGCTAAAAAACTCCATCGATTCCATAAAAAATACGCCTTTTAAAGAAAATGAGGAGCGTAAAATCGATATTGCGATCAATTCGGCTGAAGAAAAATGGATCGAGGTCTCTGTCGAAGATAATGGTAAAAAAATCTCCCCGGACATTGTTGATAAGATTTTTGATCCCTTCTTTACCACCAAAAGTTTTAAAAATAATTCCGGTCTGGGACTAACAATATCACGAAATGTGGTTAATTCTCTCGGCGGTGATATTCGGCTGGATGATAATAAAAAGCGATTTATCATTCAACTGCCGGTAATTCAAAAAGATGAGCAGGAACAGTTGATGAATTTCATAGAAATGCTAAACCAGGTGTAATTATGAGTAAAAAAGTAAAAACAGAATTTTTAAGTGAAATTGTTGTCATTCTTCAGCAGGGATTAAAATCCCAGGATACCTTTGTCGCAGTTTTCAATCTGCTGGAAAACACAATTCCTTTTACATCAGCAACATTGTTTCTCTATGATGAAAGCAAAGATGAACTCAATGTAATTCACCAAAAAGGCAAATATATTGCTGATCTCGCCAGTGAAATTCCTTTTAGCAGAGGTATGGGCATCTCCAGTTATGTTAGTCGTCAGCGGGAACCCATTATTCTGGAATCATTGGAAAAATCCCGTCCCGGCAAAGATAAACGGTTCAACTCATTTATCTCCATTCCCCTTTGGGTCGGTGAAAAATTGATTGGCGTCCTTAATCTGGGACATGAAGATTCAGGATATTACAGCCAGCAGGAAAAGGAGGATTATAAAATCGTTGGCTCGCAGATATCAATGATCGTGGAAAAAATTGATCTCCGCTCAAAGCTGGAAAATAAAAATATGGAATTGACAACAGCCCTGGACAAATTACATAAAGCACAAGAGGAACTGGTCAGCAAGGAAAAACTGGCAACGATTGGCGAAGTGGCTGTCACAGTCAACCATGAAATCAATAATCCCCTGACATCCATCATTGGAATGGCGGAAATCCTGGAAATTGCCTACAATGCCGGCAATTCAAAAAAGGTTCTCGAGGGCCTCAAAGGAATTCTCAAGCAAGCCAAAAAAATCCAGAAAGTCACCGAAAAACTCAATAAAGTGAAAGAGGCCAAAAGTATCAACTATCACGGCGATATTAATATGCTTGAAATCTAGCCCTTCTTCCCTACTCCTATATTTAATTGCATTCTGATTAAGATATTTGCCGGGAATGCATTATATTTACCAACAAAAAATAAGACTATGGAACAAGGAAAATTATATATTGTTGCAACACCTATTGGTAATCTGAAAGATATTACCTACAGAGCCATCGAAGTATTGAAGGCTGTGGATGTAATTGGTGTGGAAGATACTCGTCATTCCGGCCCACTATTGAAACATTACCGGATCGACACACCGACAATCAGTTTTTTTGAACATAACGAACAGAAAAGAACTGAGGAGTTTCTGGAAAAACTAGCCAACGGACAATCTATAGCGATTATTTCCGACGCCGGCACGCCTGCCATCAGTGACCCCGGCTACCGGTTAATTTCTGAAGCTGTGAATAATAATTTTACCGTTGTCCCGCTTCCCGGTGCCTCATCGGTATTAACCGCCCTGGTTGGCTCGGGATTTCCCACTGACAGGTTTGTTTTTGAAGGATTTCTGCCCAAGAAAAAGGGACGCCAAACCCGGCTTTTGGAATGGCAGAAAGAAAAACGTACAATTATCTTTTTTGAAAGCCCCCACCGAATAATCAAAACCCTGGAAGATTGCCGGGATTATCTTGGTAACAGGGAATTGGCTATTGGCCGCGAAATGACCAAAATGTATGAAGAATTTCATCGCGGCACAGCTGCCGAATTGTTGGAATATTTTCAGCAGGAAAAACCCCGGGGCGAATTTGTCGTGGTTATTAAAAACGAAAAAAAGAAAAAAGTAAAAGTGAATAAATATGCCAAAAAGTAAAGTCGCGCTGATCAAATGCACTTCTTACGATCAGGAACAGGTAAATGACGCCTTTTTCCGGGCAATGGAATTGTTGGGCGGTCATCAGGAACTTATCGGTTCTGCCGGTAAAATTATGCTCAAACCCAATCTACTCAGTCCCCAGGAACCCGCAAAAGCCGTTACAACCCATCCGGCTGTTTTTACAGCAGTAGCCACCTATTTTCAACAAAATTATTCGAATTCCATCATTCGATACGGGGACTCCGCACCCAAAGGAACCACTGTCAAAATTCTGGAAACCACTGGTATGCAGTCGGCGGCAGCAAAATTAGGCATCAAGAACAGCAATTTTGAAGAAAAGGTGACCCTCTCAAATCCAAAAGGCAATATTCACAAGCAATTCACAATCGCGAAGCCGGTGGCTGACTGTGATGCGCTTATTAATATTGCAAAATTTAAAACTCATCATCTTACCCGGATTACCGCCGCCGTGAAAAATCTTTTTGGCTGTATTCCGGGACTGATGAAACCGGAATTTCATGTCAAACTCCCCGGCGTCAAGGAATTCAGCCAAATGATGGTGGAACTGGACATTTTTCTGGATGCAAAACTGCATGTGATTGACGCCATCGAAGCCATGGAGGGTAATGGACCCAATTCCGGCAACACAAAAAAACTGAATTGCATCATCGTAAGTTCTGATCCTGTCGCAGCTGATACTGTGGCCTGTAAACTGATCGGCCTGCAAGCCTCCCGCGTATTAACCAATGAGATCGGTGAAAAATTTGGCCTCGGCAACATGAAAGAGATCGAACTTGTTGGCGATGATATTGACCAGCTGAAGGATAAAACTTTTGTGGTACAACGGGGTGTTAACCTTTCCACAAATGTGGCCTGGAAATATCGCTACCTCAAAAATCTCATATCACTAAAACCGGTGATCAACACGCAAAAGTGCATTAAATGCGGGGAATGCATCAGCCATTGTCCGGTTGACCCGGTAGGTGTGGATTGGTCGAAAAAAAGCGAGTTCCCGGTATACAATTACACAAATTGCATCCGTTGTTACTGTTGCCAGGAAGTCTGCCCAAAAGGCGCCATCGATATTAAAACACCTTTAACTCGAAAAATAATGGACAAAATTTTCTCATGATCTATCAGTTTATTTATACACTCATTGGCGGAATATTTCTGCTCCTGGGGCTTTTTGTCAATCTGGCCCAACCTACTTTTAGAAAATTATTGAAAATGATCAGCGATAAGGAATTTTTTGTTCTGCCCGGTATTTTGGAACTGGCTATCAGTTTGACTTTGTTATACTTTCGGTACGAGACAAAAATTCCTTTTATTATCACGATGACCGGTATTTTAATGTTTATTGACGGCATACTTTATTTATTAGGTCCCCGGGCTGTTAAGGAAAGCATACAAATGCTTCTTGATATGGAATCCAAATACCTGCGGTATTACAGTTTGATATTTTTCCTGCTGGCGGCAATAATTTTAGTAGGTGGGTTTTTATAAGGTTCTTTGAAAATTCATACCTGGAAAAAAAAGAGGGTTGCTATAGACAACCCTCTTTTTTTGAGCGAGAGACGAGACTTGAACTCGCGACAACCACGTTGGCAACGTGGAGCTCTACCACTGAGCTACTCTCGCATTTCATCATTGAAAATAACGGCGTAAATTTATAGGAAAAATGACAAAAAAACAAAAAAAATTTAAAAAATTTCAGATTTCTTATAATCAACCATAACCTATTGGTTCTCCTGTACGGGAAAATAGAGATTAAAGGTTGTCCCCTCATTCACCTTACTATCCACATCAATTTTCACCTTATAGGATTTGAGCATATTATAGCAGCTGTACAATCCGAGCCCGGTGCCGCAAGGTTCGTCTGATCCCGGTTTCCGTTCTTTAGGTTTTGATGTATAAAAAGGATCAAAGAGTTTATCGATGTTCTCTTTTTCAATGCCACATCCGGAATCAGTGATTTTAACAAGAATATTACCATCAACCAATTGGGAAGATATACTCAGATTTTTTTCCTTCACATCATACATGGCATCCAGTGCATTTTGTATGATATTGGCAAAAGCCTGGGAAAAATTATTATACACACCTAAAATTGTTGGTAAATTGTCAGCAAGTTTAATTTCCTTATTGACATAATGCTTAAAATCCAGATTACTTTGTAAAAGGCCGATTTCATTTTGGAGGACTTCATTAATATCAATTTCCTGAACGTTTTCATCCTTTTCCTTGCGCAGACTAATCATCATGGATTCGGTGATTGCTTCAATTTTTTTGGTGGAACGATATATTATATCAAGATTATCCAGTTCATTATTGCCAAGTTTTATTAACTGTACCGCCCCCATGATGGAAGTTAATGGCGTGCGGATATTGTGGGCCAGGCCTGAGGTCAGCATACCTATGGATGCCAGACGGTGTTCTTTTATCAACTCCGATTCCAACTGACGATGTTTTTCCTCCATTTTTTTTCGCTGAGTAAGGTCTCTGACAATTCCCTGGTAGCCGATAATGATTTCACTTTCGTATATCGGCCGAGCATTGATTTCTGTGTAGGAAAAATTGTTTTCACCGGTAATCAATTTCAATTGAATGGCCTCGACATTATTGCCGCGCTGTAGTTTATCACGAACCTGGTCAATCTCCTTTATATCGTCATGCTCAAAAGCTTCGGAAAATTCCCGGCCAATCAGATCATCTGGCAATATGTCAAATAATCGCTCGGAAGCCCTGGAGACAAACGTAAAAATAAAATTTTTGTCCAAACGAAAGATCATATCAAAACTGCCTTCAATCAGATTTCGATATTTGTTCTCACTTTTAATCAGTTCCAACTCAGTTGTTTTTAATTTGGTAATATCCCGGGTCACCACTGCCACATGGGTAATCTTCCGGTTCTCATCAAAATAGGGATAATAGACCACATAATAATAGCCTTCCTTATTGTTCTCAAAACGGAACCAGTCCTGGTAATGAATGGTCTCCCCTTTAAAACACCGTTTCAGAATATCTTTTAATGTGTGCTTGAAGGCTTCTTTGCCCCATACATCGTAAACCTTCTGACCCAGAATTTTTGTCTTATTCATCTTATGTTCGCGGCAATAGGAATTATTTACTGCCACATACTCATAATTCCGGTTGATCAGGGTCATGAAATCTTCGGCCGCATTGGAGATGAACTGATACTTATTCAGATATTTGATTTCATTTTCCAGAGATACAATCACCTTATCCTTTTCTTTCAAGGAGTGTTGTAATTCTTTTAGTTTAGTCTTTAATTTGTCTGTATTCATGAACAGTCCCGGTAAAAATTTGAAAACGTTAATATATAATAAACTAAAATCCTGATATAATCAAAAACTGTTTTGTTTATTTATTAACTTTTCAATAAAAATAGTGTTGCTTTCAAAGATATTTTTATATATTTATAGGGAACATTTTGAAATAATATATTTTATAGAAGGCAGTTATGAAAAAATTTTCTTATCGCTTTTTAACTCTTACATTCATCTTAATTGTTTATAGTTGTGCTACTTTCCGGCCTTTGGTTGAACCGGAAATTCCATCCGATATTCCCAGAGCTGAGCGGGAATTTCGTGCAGCCTGGGTTGCCACTGTTGCCAATATTGACTGGCCCAGCGAACCGGGACTTTCAGTGGAATTACAGAAGGAAGAAGCCCTGGCAATGCTCGATACTGCCAAAGCCCTGAAATTAAATGCAATCGTATTCCAGATTCGTCCTCATTGCGATGCCTTTTACCAAAGTGACCTGGAACCCTGGTCCTATTATCTGACCGGAGAGCAAGGTCAGGCGCCGGAACCCTATTATGATCCACTGAAATTCTGGATTGATGAAGCCCACAAAAGAGGCCTGGAACTCCATGCCTGGTTCAATCCTTATCGCGCTCATCATCCGGCGGGCGGAGAAATCACGGAGCACTCCATCATAAAAAAGAAACCGGAGTTGGCAAAGCGGCTTGAGAGTGGGTTTTACTGGCTGGATCCGGCCAATCCTGAAACACAGCAGCATTCGATGGATGTAATTATGGATGTAGTTCAGCGTTATGATATTGATGGCGTTCATATGGATGATTATTTTTATCCCTATCCCTCCTATCATGGCAAAAAGGATTTCCCCGATGAAGAAAGCTGGGAAGCCTATAAAAATTCCGGTGGTCGACTATTTAAAAAGGATTGGCGCCGCAAAGCAGTTAATGATTTCGTCGAAAACCTTTATGATAATATTAAAGCGGAAAAAAACCATGTTAAACTGGGTATTTCCCCTTTCGGTATCTGGCGGCCCAATTTTCCCCGCTCGATCAAAGGCTTTGACCAATATGACAAACTTTATGCCGATGCCAGACTGTGGCTGCGGGAAGGCTGGGTGGATTATTTTACGCCCCAATTATATTGGCCAATTAATCAGTTGGAACAGAGTTTCCCGGTATTACTTGGATGGTGGCACCGGCAGAATATTGAAAATCGTAATCTGTGGCCGGGGCTTTTCACCAGTAAGGTTCAGGATTCCAGCGGTATCGATGAAAATATCAACCAAATTATGATCACGCGCGGCATTGTTTACAATAAGCCCGGGCATGTGCACTTCAGCATGAAGGCATTCTTGCGGAATGACTCTTTGGGGTTTAATAACGCTTTAAGAAAAAGTGTCTACCGGAAAGAAGCACTCATTCCCGCTTCTCCCTGGCTGGACAAAGATTCTCCATCGGAACCCATTGATGTTACCCTGAATAAAACCAATAACAGGGTAAAGATAAACTGGAAAAATCAAACAGATCAGAACATTTTTCATACGGTTGTATATGCCCGGTATGGTGAGGAATGGCGCTATCAAATTTTGCCCGCCCATATCACTTCTCATGACATTACTTTAGAGATAATGGTCGAAAAAGAGGAACAACAAGTCAGGGTTGACCTTACCAAAGTCGCCATTACCAATGTCGATCGGTATGGTAATGAAAGCGATCCGTTATTTGTAGAACTGTATTAGAAATCTAACGCTATGGGGTTAATAATTTAGTCATTCTATAAAAAGTGATCTTACTTGAACCAATCCTCGAAGGTTTTTCAAACCTT